>NZ_JAUBUB010000008.1:111438-119354 GCF_036705265.1 Microcoleus sp. B4-C2 | reverse complement strand
AAAATCGAAAATCCTCAAGAAAGAGCATTTATCTCGCGCAAGTCAATTCTTTAATCGAAAATCGAAAATCTAAAATCTAAAATCGATTGACCCGATCGCCCTTGAGTCCGATATAGTGATATAATCCAGACTATAATATCAACTTGATATAAATGCTTGAATTATCAGCACTTGGACTGCTACAGTTGCAACCCATGCACGGCTATCGGCTAAAGCAAAAACTGGAGCTGTTTATGAGCAGTTGCATCAGCGTCAACTATGGAGCGATTTACCCACTCCTGAAGCGCTTGGAAGAGCGAGGCCAGATTGCGACAATTGCCGAAGAAGCCGGAGATGCGGGCTGTCAGCGCAAAATCTACGGAATTACCGCCCAAGGGCGCGAACTCTGGCGGCAAAAAATGCTCGAACACCCTCAAGAAAGCTGGGTTAACAGTGGTTCCCGGTTCCAAATTAAGTTTTTCTTTTTTGGCGACTTAGAACCAGCAGAACGGCTGAAGCTATTGGAACACCGCTTGCGAGCCTGTTACACCCGTCAAGACTACATCGAAAGCCTCAAGAGCGAATATCCACTAACGGACGACTATCAATTTGCTTCTCGCGATCGCTGCGAGTCAGTGCTGGCGTCAGAGATTGAGTGGTTAACCGAGCAACTAGCCAAGGAAAAAAGTGCGATCGCCCAAGTGCGTGACTCCCCAACCTCCGCTGAATCCGCTGAATCCAAGGGAAAATCCTTCCAACTCACCCACTCAGGTGACTCGTAAGAAGGATGTGCAATCATTCCTGCCATCGTAACTTTTGAGAAATAACAAGAAGCTTTCCTAAAAATAATCACCCCTAGGCTTGGCTAACTGTGATGAGACTAAAGCCCTGCACATACCCCAACCCCATTAAAAAGAGACTTTCCCGATTCCATCCTGTTTAAAATCCCTTGTCATTATTCCCCCTTGTTGGAGGGGAACGCCGGAGAATCAAAGATTTCGCCCAAGTCTCAGTCAGAAGTTAAAAAAAATCTAAGTGGTGCTGCCCATGAGTTATTCTAAATCCCCAGAATCCGTCGTTGAAACAGAAGAGCAAAAACCTGCCACACCCGAACTGCACCCAACCGATGCAGACAGCGATCTACCAGAGGATTTTCCCGCCGTTGTCGATCGCCCGGAACCTGTTGCTAAACCACGATCGCGCTGGCCTCTAATTGCGGCGATCGCGATCGCCACAGGCGCAGCAGGTTTCGGCTGGTACTCGTGGCAATCAGGCCAGACTCGCGCACCGCAACAGGCAGCCGCCGCCCAACCCCCAGGCATACCAGTCAAGATCGCAGCCGTACAAACCAGCTCAGTCGAAGATGCTTCCGAATTTGTTAGCAGCTTAGAAGCCAAGCGTTCGGTACAAATCAAACCCGAAGCAGAAGGGCTAGTCACGGAGATTTTTGTCAAAGCCGGCGACTTCATAAATCAAGGGCAAGCCATCGCCCGCATGAAAAGCGACAGCGCCCAAGCGGACTTGAGGCAATCCCAAGCCAACCTGATCCGCGCTCAATCCCACTTAGCCGAATTGCAAGCAGGAGCCAGGCCCGAAGAAATCGCCCAAGCTCAAGCCCAAGTCGCCCAAGCCCAAGCCAACCTCGCCCAACTGCGATCGGGCTCTCGGCCAGAAGAAATTGGTCAAGCCCAAGCCCGCGTTAGCCAAGCTGAAGCCGACCTCGCCGATGCCGAAACAGGTAGCCTCTTAGAAGAAATCGCCCAAGCAAGAGCGCAAATAGAAGCAAGCACAGCCGAAGCAAAGTTAGCCAGCCAGCAACTTGCCAGATATGAGGCCTTGGCAAAAGAAGGCGCCGAATCCGCGAACACCCTTGAGCAATACACCCAAAAAGAAGGCAGCGCCAAAGCCAATCTCCGAGAAGCTCAAAGGCGGTTTGAGCAGCGACAAAAGAACAGACAAGCCGAGATCGATCGCCGCACAGCAGCCTTGCAACAGCAGCGGCAAGCTTTGCGGCAATTGCAAAACGGTTCGCGCCCAGAGGAAATAGCCAAAGCCGAAGCAGAAGTCGCACAAGCCAAGAGTAGATTAGCCCAGTTAGCCAACGGCACTCGCCAAGAACAGCTCGATCAAGCTGAAGCGCAAGTTGCCCAGGCCGCCGCTCAAGTGCGCGGCTTTGAAGTACAACTACAAGAAACTGCGGTCATCGCCCCCTTCGCAGGAGTCATCGGCGACATACCAGTGAAAGTAGGTGATTACTTGCAAAAAGGCAACGCTATCGCCACCCTGACAGAGAACCAATTGCTAGACTTGCGGTTATCAATTCCTTTGGAACGGATGCCTCAATTACGCTTAGGGTTGCCAGTACAAATGCTCGATGCTCAAGGTAAGGCGATCGCCCAAGGTCAAATCAGTTTTATCTCCCCGAACGTCAGCGCCAATTCCCAAACAATTTTAGCTAAAGCCACCTTTCCCAACCCCACTGGCGAACTGCTTAATCTCCAGTTTGTAAAAGCAAAAGTCATCTGGAAACAGAACCCCGGAATTTTAGTTCCAGTAACAGCAGTTACTCGCTTAGGTGGGGAAACTTTTGTCTTCACAGCTCAAAAGCCGGAACAGCCAAAACCTGGAATGCCACCTTTAGTAGCGCGGCAAAAGCCCGTGAAATTGGGAGCCATTCAGGGGAATAATTATCAAGTTATCGAAGGTTTGAAAGCCGGCGAAAAAATTGTTACCGCAGGCATCCTTAACTTGACAGACGGCGCTCCCATTATGGCTCAAGAGGAAGGGAAAGGAGCAGGGGAAAAATTACCATTAGCAAGCCAAAAATAAGGTATGTTGTTGCGCTTTAGCGCTCTTAATAGGTAAATTAAGAGCGCTAAAGGGCAACTACGTACCTTACGTGAAACTACTTGATTGCTCCGCTCTAAAAAAGGGGGCTATTTTAATTTTTGACGCAAGTGCAATTAGGAATTAGCAATTATCAACTAACAACTACCCATTACCCAAATAATGTTTGCAGATTTCTTTATTAAACGACCAGTCTTTGCTAGCGTCTGCGCCTTAATTATTGTTTTGGTAGGCGCAATCAGCATTCCCACATTGCCGATCGAACGCTTCCCCGACATCAGCCCCACCCAAATCAACGTCACAGCCAACTATAGCGGTGCCAATGCTGAAGTTGTCGAAAATGCGGTAACAAACATCCTAGAAAGGCAAATCAACGGCATTGAAGGACTGAAATATCTAACTTCCAGTAGCACTAACAGTGGAACTAGCACCATTACAGCCACCTTTGATACTTCCCGCGACAAAGATATCGCCGCCGTCGATGTGCAGAATCGAGTTGCAGTCGCTCAGCCACAACTCCCCGATGCCGTACAACGCACAGGAGTTACAGTTACAAAACAATCTAACAGCCTACTGCTGGCTATAGGATTATTTACCGAAAATAAAGAATACGATACCATATTTTTAAGCAACTACGCCGACCTCTATTTAGCAGACACTTTAAAGAGAGTAAAAGGCGTGGGCGACGTGCGAATTTTTGGGGAAAGACGCTATGCTATGCGCCTGTGGATCGACCCCAATAAATTAGCGGCTCGTAATCTAACAATGCAAGATGTAACAAGAGCAATTAACGAACAAAACTTGCAAGTTGGAGTAGGAAGAATTGGTCAAGAACCCGCCCCAGAAGGGCAAATGTATCAGATTGATTTGAGTGCAGAAAGTCGTCTCAAAAGCCCCACAGAATTTGAAGACATAGTTATTAAAAGCGAAGCAAATGGAACTTTAGTTAAGTTAAAAGATGTCGGTAGAGCAGAATTAGGAGCAGAAAATTATAACTCTTTTCTGCGATTTCGAGGGAATGACGCGGTGGGTTTAGGGATTTACCAATTACCCGGAAGTAATGCTCTAAATGTTGCCCAAGCCGTCAAAGCAGAAATGGAGAAATTAGCGAAAAACTTCCCTCCGGGGGTGATACATAGAACCGCACTAGATACGACTCAATTTGTCCAAGAGTCAATGGCAGAAGTAGTCAAAACTCTGTTTGAAGCAGTCTTGCTAGTGGTGATAGTTATTTTTGTTTTCCTGCAAGATTGGCGCACTACGATTATTCCCACCCTCACAATACCCATTTCCTTGATTGGGACATTTGCTTTTATCAAAGCTTTCGGCTTTACGATTAACAGTTTGTCTCTATTTGGTCTTACCTTAGCAACAGGTTTAGTGGTTGATGACGCTATCATCGTAGTCGAAAATATTGACCGTCTAGTCCGCCAAGGTATGAATGCCCGCCAAGCAGCTTCCGAGTCAATGCGGGAACTTTTTAGTGCTGTAATAGCCACTTCCTTAGTATTGATGGCCGTGTTCGTACCAGTGGCATTTTTCCCTGGGACAACGGGAGCACTCTATAAACAATTTGCCTTAACAATTGCTTTTTCCGTGCTGCTTTCTACCTTTATGGCGGTTACTCTTACTCCCTCACTTGCCGCTATATTACTGCGCCCAGGTAAGAAGTTTGGCGGCCCGTTGGGTTGGGTGTTTAACCGGATTAATATTTTTCTTGATTGGATGCAAAAGAAATATAGAGAGTCCTTAATATTCTTAACACGATTTAAAACCCTTGTTACCCTGTTGTTTATTGCTTCTCTGGGATTCACCGCTTGGCTTTATTTAGCAGTACCAACAGCATTTATCCCAGAGGAAGACCAGGGCTATTTTCTGACAATTATTCAAGGGCCTCAAGGCGTTTCGCTGCAATACACCCAGCAGGTGATGGATGGAGTTGAACAAGAAATCCTCAATGTTCCTGAAGTGGTGGGTACTTTTTCGGTAGGTGGCTTTGGTTTTAGTGGTAATAGTTCCAACCAGGGGATTATATTTACTACCCTTAAACCCTGGAAAGAAAGGAAAGGTGAAGCTCAAACCGTACAAGCGATTATTGGTAAATTGCAGGGTAAGTTTTTCGCGATTCCAGAAGCGAGAATTTTCCCGGTGAATCCGCCGGCTATTCAAGGTTTAGGTCAATTTGGCGGCTTCCAATTTCAATTGCAAGACCGCAAAGGGAACAGCGGTTTAGATTCTCTAGTTCAGGCGATGGGCGGGATTTTAAAGCAGGCGAATCAGACGCCCGGATTGCAGGCGGTATTTAGTACGTTTGCTGCAAATACGCCTCAGTTACTTGTGGAAGTTGACCGCAATCGAGCTAAGGCTCTAGATATTCCGATTAATGATGTTTTCAGTACGTTACAAACGGCTCTTGGTTCTCAGTATGTGAATGATTTTAATCTGCAGCAGCGCAATTATCGGGTGTATGTTCAGGCGGATAAACAGTTTCGTGATAACCCTGAAGATATTGGGAAATTGTATGTCCGCTCTGGAAAAAATGAAATGATTTCTTTGAGCAATTTGGTGAAAATAACTCCGGTGGTGGGAGCGCAAACTGTTAACCACTACAATTTATATAGGTCAATTGAAATTAGTGGCTCTCCGGCTCCGGGATCGAGTTCTGGACAGGCGATAAAATTGATGGAAAAGGTGTCGGCTGAAGTTTTGCCGTCGGGTTTTGGATATGAATGGTCGGGGAGTTCTTTAGAAGAAATTGAGTCGGGGGGTCAAGCACCAATTATTTTTGGTTTGGGGCTGATTTTTGTGTTCTTGGTTTTGGCGGCTCAGTACGAAAATTATGTCGATCCTTTCATTATTTTGCTGTCGGTTCCTCTGGCGATTTTAGGTGCACTTTTAGCTCAGTCGTTGCGGGGGTTGGCGAATGATGTTTATTGCCAGATTGGTTTGGTGATGTTGATTGGATTGGCAAGTAAAAATGCGATTTTAATTGTGGAGTTTGCTAACCAGTTGCGGGAGCAGGGATATTCAATTACTAAGGCAGCAGTTGAGGCTTCTCAAGAGCGTTTACGACCGATTTTGATGACTTCTCTATCATTTATTTTGGGGATTGCTCCCCTAATTAACCCGGAAGGTGCGGGGGCTGCAAGTCGTAGATCGCTAGGGAATGCGATCGCGGGGGGGATGGTTGTTTCTACTTTCTTGAGTTTGTTTATGGTGCCGGTGCTGTATGTGGTCATTGTCTCGACTCGCGATCGCTTTCGGAAACGCGATAGATTAACAAATCTACCCGGTGATGGTACAACTTTGAACGGCAAAACGACTCCAGGCGAGGAGGTTGAACGCGATAAAGTATCGCCGCTGTAGTGGGTAATTAGTTCCTTTAACTATCCGGTTAGTGGTTCTTGTTGCAAAATATCCGACTATCTGTGCCACGGGCTTTTTGATTGTTGCGACGCTGTGCGGTCACTCTCGGAGAAGATTTTTTGTACAGGTAGCGATCGCCCCCCATCGTGCAATAATGATATGACTTGCACAAAAGCTCTATTAGTAGGTAAATCTTGCCTACCTTACCGCTACATATAGCGTCTCAACTGTCAACCCGTGCAAGTTATCAATTAAACCGGCTGTTGCACTACACAAATTTTTTCTAATGGCTGAAGTCCCCCTAAATCCCGCAGAACTTGCAGAAGCCCTCAACGGCTTTACCGATATCAATTTCCAATTGCCAGACCCCGAAGACGAACAAATACCAGACTTTGATTTCGACAATCAGGTTGACAATGCCTGGAAAGTGTGCGATCGCTTCGACTTGCAAACCGACATCTGGCGGGGACGCATTCTCCGAACAGTTAGAGACAGAGAAAAAAAAGGTGGCGAAGGACGAGGCACTGGCTTTTTGAACTGGCTCAAAGAAAGAGAAATTGGCAAAAGTCAAGCCTATTCTTTGATAGAATTAGCTAATAGTGCCGACACTCTGATTCAGCAAGGAGATTTAGACCCAGATTCCATTAGAAACTTCAGCAAAAGAGCCTTTGTAGAAACCGCCAAAGCATCTCCCGAAGTGCAGCAAATGGTAACAGATGCCGCAGCAAGTGGCGATCGCATCACCCGCCGCGAAGTCAAACAACTCTCCGACGAATGGATGGCAATGAACTCAGATTTATTGCCAGAAGAAGTCAAAGAAAAAGCATCTAGTGGTTCTCTACCTTCCCGCTACCTCGCTCCTTTAGTCAAAGAAATGGAGAAACTCTCTCCATCTCACCAAAGCGAAATTCAAAAAGAAGTAGCAGAAAATCCCGACGTAGATACTGTTAAACAGCTAACATCCGACGCCAAGAACTTATCAAAATATCTCGACGCCGCCGCCCAAGTGCAAGCTCTAAATCAGTCTCACTTAGATATGGAAATGGCCTTAGAAGAATCTTTGCGAGTAGGCTGTTTGGGAACCACCGCCGACGTTGTAAAACAAGCCGCACAGCTAGAACAAACAGTAGTCAAACTCTACACGATTTGGAAGCGTTTAGGCAGTTTGGCAGATAGATTATACGTGGATACAGGAGCAAGCACACCCAATTTGCGGTTGCTTTTGGGATGCTTGGACAGTCTGTCGGGAGAAAAGATTGAAGTGGATTTCGGAGACGGAGAACGCTCTATTCGCTTGCAAATTTTCAGCGAATAGCTCAACATTGACCGCAGATAAACGCCAATCTCTAGGCTGATTATCGGCGTCGAACGCTGTTCATCTGCGGTTAAAATTTCTAAGTTTTTTCCAAAGATATCGGGATGCAAATAACGCCGATATTTGGTAACTACTTCTTTCCCCAACAGCACTACGCTAATCCAAAAACAAACTTCCGCCCAACAGCCAGAACGACAGATAAAGTAGTTTTTTGGGTAATGTCCAGCAGCAGGAAGGGTACAACAAATAAGACTGCCAACCACGGTAGAAAAGATAGGATAAATAAAAATAAACCGAGCTTTTGCATAGATTCACATAATACAGCTTTGATATCCCCTTTATCTCTTAGTCCGCTTGGAGTTGACTTCGCACCAATGTCAGCAACAGGCTTTCCGGCCTGTTCCACAAA
>NZ_JAUBUB010000008.1:22802-111338 GCF_036705265.1 Microcoleus sp. B4-C2 | reverse complement strand
TACTAAATGTTCTTGTGGAACAGGCCGGAAAGCCTGTTCTGGAGAATGGTTCAACAAATGACTACAAACTTAATTGCGTGGATTTTGTTTGTATAGTAGCGATTTCAATCGCCTCCTTCACTACAAATTCACATCTTGTACCAATGTCAGCAACAGGCTTTCCGGCCTGTTCCACAAATACTAAATGTTCTTGTGGAACAGGCCGGAAAGCCTGTTCTGGAGAATGGTTCAACAAATGACTACAAACTTAATTGCCAAGCATCTCCAACTCAATTTTTAATCCCCGTGGCCGCAATCCCCCGAATAAACTGCCGCTGACCGGCCAAAAACAGCAACACCACCGGTACAGTTCCAATTACCACCGCCGCCATCAACAACTGCCAACTGCTAGTAAACTGTTCCTGAAATTCCGCCAAAACCAACTGCACAGTCCGCAACTCCGGCCGCGTCGTAAACACCAGCGGCTTAAACAAATCGTTCCACTCCCCGATAAACGTAAACAAAAACAGCGTCACCAAAGCAGGGCGGGCCAAAGGTAACATCACCTGCCACAAAACCTGCCAGCGGTTAGCCCCATCCAGCATTGCCGCCTCCTCTAACTCCGCGGGAATTGTCATAAAATACTGGCGCAGCAGAAAAATCCCAAAACCGTTAGCCGCCGTCGGCAAAATCAGCGCCCCGTAAGTATTCAGCAGATGGCCCCACTTCAAAACCAAGAAAATCGGAATCACCAAAAGCTGAAACGGAATTACCAGCGTCGCCAAAACCCCCAACACAATCGCCTGTCGCCCGCGAAACTTCAGCCTGGCCAAGGCGTAACCGGCCAAAGCAGAAGTTACAACCTGAAAACCCGTCACTGCGATCGCCACTAGAGTAGAATTAAAGAATGCCAATAAAAAATTGCCCCGTCGCCAAGCCTCCTGATAGTTCGCAAAAGTCAGGCCTGTGGCCTTGACACCGACACCCGATGGTGATATTGAAACCAAGAATACAGCAGCCAGTGGCAGCAGCACCAGCGCAGCACCCGCCAGCAACAAAATAAAACTCAGCAGTTCCAGCGCATGAGACCTGTCAAAGGATTTACCCATAAATTTGTGAATTAACCTAAAATAATAAGCCTGTGACGTTCTCCAACCCGATCGCATCCCAGATTCCCATACAAGAACATAATAGTAGTAGAGGGAAAGAAGGAGTACCTAGGGAGGAAGTTGTGATTAGGATATAATGTTATAGATAGAGTTGGTACTGTAAAACCCTGAAAGGTGGAGACATAGACCGTATTTCTATCATCTATTTCCGGGCAAAAGATCGACTAACGACTAATTCAAGTAATTAGTAAATAGATAGCATTCTAGCGATAGTCTTTCTGGAGTGTTCGACGGCAAAAGTCCGGCAAACACGCACGCTTGACGCCAGTTTTTCCCGGAACGTCAAAGAAAAGTTCTTTGTCGAAAGCATCCTCAGCTATAATCTGTGATTTAGATGGGGTGCTTTCAAAATAGGTAAAGTGTACTGTCACTGACCCCCCATTTTAAAGGGGTTTCCCAACATCCCGCAAGCTTATATAAGGAGACTACATATCTATGCCCCAGCTTGAGGCCAGCCCAACAATTGACTTTCAAACCGAAACTTACAAAGATGCTTACAGCCGCATCAACGCCATTGTGATTGAAGGCGAACAAGAAGCTCACGATAATTACCTGACACTGGCCGAACTGTTGGCGGACAAAAAAGCAGAGTTAGTTGGCTTGTCCAAGATGGAGAACCGCCACATGAAAGGCTTCCAAGCTTGTGGCAGGAATCTTAAAGTCACGCCCGACATGGCATTTGCCAAGCAGTTCTTTTCGGAATTGCACAGAAACTTCCAAACGGCAGCGGCCGAAGGTCAGATTGTAACTTGCTTGTTGATTCAATCGCTAATTATCGAGTGTTTTGCGATCGCAGCTTACAACATCTACATCCCCGTCGCCGATGACTTTGCTCGCAAAATCACCGAAGGCGTCGTCAAAGAAGAATACAGCCACCTCAACTTTGGGGAAGTCTGGCTGCAAGCTCACTTTGAGGAATCCAAAGCCGAACTCGAAGCTGCCAACCGCCAAAACCTGCCCATCATCTGGAGACTGCTAAACTCTGTCGCAGACGATGCCCGCGTCTTGGGAATGGAAAAAGACGCTTTAATCGAAGACTTTATGATTGCCTACGGCGAAGCCCTAGGCAACATAGGCTTTAACAACCGCGATATCATGCGGATGTCAGCACAAGGCCTCGCAGCCTAGTTAACTTGGAAATAAGGAATGGGAAAAAAATTAAAAATTAAAAATTAAAAATGGGATAACTCATTTTAAAATATAAATTTTTAATCTTCCCATCTTCCATCTTCCATCTTCCATCTTCCACCTTCCATCTTCCTTCATTTGACAACTTAATGTTTGGTCTAATCGGTCACTTAACCAGCTTAGAACACGCCCAATCAGTAGCTAACGAGCTGGGCTATCCAGAATATGCCGATCAAGGTCTCGATTTTTGGTGCAGCGCACCGCCCCAAATAGTTGATCAGATCACGGTAACAAGCATCACTGGACAAAAAATAGAAGGTCGCTATGTCGAGTCCTGTTTTTTGCCAGAAATGCTAGCAACTCGCCGGATTAAAGCAGCTACTCGCAAAATCCTTAATGCGATGGCACACGCTCAAAAAAACGGGATTAACATCACTGCTTTGGGCGGCTTTTCTTCGATCATTTTTGAGACTTTCAACTTGCAGCAAATTAAGCAAATTCGCAATCTCAAGTTGGAGTTTGAACGCTTCACCACTGGTAACACTCACACAGCTTACATCCTCTGCCGCCAAGTAGAAGAAGCAGCCCCTAAATTGGGGATTGAACTTTCAAAAGCCACGGTAGCGGTTTGTGGTGCTACTGGCGATATTGGCAGTGCTGTGTGTCGCTGGCTCAATGTTAAAACAAATGTAGCAGAATTGTTGCTCATCGCCCGCGACAAAGAACGATTGCAAGATTTGCAATCAGAATTGGGTCGAGGGAAAATTATGGACTTGGAAGAAGCCCTGCCCCAAGCGGATATTGTAGTCTGGGTAGCCAGTATGCCCAAGGGAGTAGAAATTGACCCTAAGACATTGAAGCAACCATGTTTATTGATTGACGGTGGCTATCCGAAAAATTTGGCAACTCAGGTTCAGCATCCCGGAATTTACGTACTCAATGGCGGCATTGTGGAGCATTCCCTCGATATTGAGTGGAAAATCATGAAGATTGTCAATATGGATGTGCCGGGCCGACAGTTGTTTGCCTGTTTTGCTGAATCAATGCTACTGGAATTTGAAAAAATGTATACCAATTTTTCTTGGGGACGGAATCAAATTACTGTGGAAAAGATGGAGCAAATCGGTCATATTTCTGTCAAGCACGGTTTCAGACCTTTATTAATGTCAGTTTGATGTTAAAAGTCAACTGTTAAATTTGAAAATTTAATAGTTGACTTTTTCTTTGGCATCGGAATAATATTTTTCGGAGTGCAGCGCTAGCTTCCGGCTCGCGCTATATGATAATGATGATGTGACCAAATTTGATCTCATACAAAATTTAAAATTCAAAACTTCCAAATTTCCTCTCTTTTTCAGCATCCCCTGACAGGGTAGGATCTGGAAATAGTCGATCGACAAAACCTGACAAAACCTGACAAAACCTTATAGAAATTATCAGCGTGCCAAACCCAGACCGTAAACCCTTACTCTTAGATTTTGAAAAGCCCCTGGCCGAACTCGAAACCCGAATTCACCAGATTCGCGAACTCGCCGCCGAAAACAGCGTCGATGTCACCGACGAAATTCGCAAACTCGAAGCGCGTTCCGCCCAACTGCGACAAGAAATTTTCAGCAGCTTGTCCCCCATGCAGCGGCTGCAACTAGCCCGTCACCCGCGCCGCCCCAGCACCCTCGATTACATTCAGGCAATTAGCGACGAGTGGATCGAGCTTCACGGCGATCGGCGCGGCGGAGACGACCCGGCCCTCGTCGGCGGAATTGCCCGCATAGACGGGCGTCCCACAGTCATCATCGGCCATCAAAAAGGGCGCGACACTAAAGACAATATCGCCCGCAACTTCGGCATGGCGGCTCCCGGTGGCTATCGCAAAGCCCTGCGGTTGATGGAACACGCCGATCGCTTCGGAATGCCAATTTTCACGTTTATCGACACTCCGGGGGCTTGGGCGGGCTTAGAAGCAGAACAGCTCGGACAGGGAGAGGCGATCGCCTGTAACCTCCGCGAGATGTTTCGCCTCGACGTTCCCATTATTTGCACCGTCATCGGCGAAGGCGGATCCGGCGGCGCATTGGGTATCGGCGTCGGCGAGCGGCTGTTAATGTTAGAACATTCCGTCTACACCGTCGCCACCCCCGAAGCTTGCGCGGCGATTCTCTGGAAAGACTCCGGTAAAGCTAACTTGGCCGCAGAAGCTCTCAAAATCACTTCCTGGGATTTGAAAAACCTCGGCATTCTCGATCAAATAGTACCAGAGCCGATCGGCGGCGCTCACTCGAATCCCCTCAAAGCTGCCTCCATACTCAAACAAGCTTTGTTAGAAAACTTAGCAGAACTAACCCAGCTTACGGGTCAGCAGCGACGCGAACTCCGGTATCAAAAATTTCGCCACATCGGTGTATTCACTGAAATTGCGGCTTGAGCCGATCGATTCAGAGTTATCAGTTATGAGTTAAAAATTCTTAACTTTAAACTCATAACTCACAGCTCATTATTCTGCGGATCTGTCAGCAGTGTTATAATTTCTCAGGTGACACGGCTTAACAGTTCTTAATGTTTATCTCATAATTAACTGTGATCACCCGCAGCAGACAGTTGTCTAATTTGCCGATGAAGGCTGCAACGCTGTAGGGAGTTGCCGAGCGAAAGTATTAGGACACTGAATGAACCATCCAACAACAAAGCAGGCTCTGATTACCGGAGCCAGCAGCGGTATTGGCAAAGCGACGGCTCTAGCGTTCGCCGCCGAAGGCATAAATCTGGCCTTAGTTAGCCGAGAGTCGGAAAACTTAGAAGCCGTTGCCGCAGCAGCCCGAGAAGTCGGAGTGAAAGCAGAAGCTTATCCCTTAGACTTGGCAAAAATTGAGCAAGTGCAAAGCAGCATCAGCGCGATCGCAGCTCAATTGGGTGCCGTAGATATCCTGGTAAACAGCGCTGGCATGGGCTACACCGGCTCCTTGACGGAAACTTCCCTAACCGACTGGCAAAGCGTTCTAGACCTCAATCTGACTAGCGTTTGGCAGTGCATTTTAGGAGTTTTGCCCTCAATGCGCGATCGCCGATCGGGAATCATCATCAACGTTTCCTCGATCGCCGGCACCCAAGCCTTCCCCAACTGGGGAGCCTACTGCGTTAGCAAATTTGGTCTCATGGCTTTGTCTAAAACCTTAGCCGCCGAAGAACGGGCTCACGGAATTCGCGTAACAGCAATCTGTCCCGGTTCTGTCAACACTCCCCTGTGGGACACAGACACCGTGGACGCCGACTTCGATCGCAGCGCCATGTTAACCCCAGAAATCGTCGCCCAATCAATTCTGCACGCAGTTCAGTTACCAGCGAGTGCAGTAATTGAAGAAATCACGCTCATGTCCAACGCAGGAGTTTTGTGAACTTGAGATTTTAGACTGCTGGATTTTTCTCGAATTCAACAATCTTTGAATCTCTAGCTATAGCGGTTCTCAGATAAATGAGGTATACAGAAACCCTGTAATGTCAAGCTTTCCAGGTCAAAATTCGTACCTCACATTTTTGAGAAAGGCTATATATCCCCCAATCGAAAATCTAAAATCGAAAATCGAAAATCGATTCACCCTCACACCAACTTGTTATGACAATTGCATCTTCCGCCGATTCCAATGGCTCGAACTCTCTCTCGACTGACAGCATGAAACTGTTACAAACCGCAGACAACAACACCCCGCGCATCCCAACTCGACCCGATCGCAATTCCTCCCACGGTCAAGAATCCAGCGTGCCCAAACCATCAGAAGTAGGCATGGAAGAAATGATGGAGGCCGTTCGCACAATGCTGCTGGGAGTAGGAGAAGATCCTGAACGGGAAGGATTGCTCAAAACCCCAAAACGGGTAGCAGAAGCAATGCGGTTTCTCACCAGCGGTTACAGTCAATCCCTAGAAGAACTCCTCAACGGCGCTATCTTTGACGAAGGCCACAACGAAATGGTACTGGTACGAGACATCAGCGTATTCAGTATGTGCGAACACCATATGCTGCCGTTTATGGGTAGAGTTCATGTCGCTTACATTCCCAACCAAAAAGTAGTGGGATTGAGTAAATTAGCCCGAATTGCTGAAATGTACAGCCGCCGATTGCAGGTGCAAGAACGTTTGACACGCCAGATTGCTGAAGCAGTTCAGACAATATTGGAACCGCAGGGAGTAGCTGTAGTAATGGAAGCCAGCCATATGTGCATGACGATGCGGGGTGTGCAAAAACCTGGTGCTTGGACGGTTACGAGTGCCATGTTGGGCGTGTTTCAAGAGGAACAGAAAACTCGCGAAGAATTCCTGAATTTGATCCGCCACCAACCGGCATTCTTTTAGTCATTAGTTATTAGTCATTAGTCATTAGTCATTAGTCATTAGTCATTAGCCAATCACTTTTTTCCTGGTGGCTAGCGATCGAGCAATTTGGTCACTAGCCCCCAGATTCATCCGCAGTCGCAATTCTTCAATCTAAAATCTAAAATCTAAAATCGGATGACGATCGACTGATAAACCCATAAAATAGACGGGTGACTCATGACTTGTGACTAAATGAATCCTATCAAATTCGGTACAGATGGCTGGCGCGGCATCATTGCTGACGATTTTACATTCGATCGCGTAGCGTTAGTCGCTCCCCTAGCGGCACAAGTTCTCGCACAAACCGGCGGCAGCGATGGCAGCAGCGGTACCGTAATTGTCGGTTACGACCGCCGATTTCTGGCTGAAGAATTTGCCTTCACAGCGGCTGTTGCCGTCCAAAACGCAGGATTTGACGTGCTGCTGAGCGAATCCTACGCCCCCACTCCAGCTTTCAGTTTAGCTGCCAAACAATTAAATGCTTTGGGTGCGATCGTCCTGACAGCCAGCCACAATCCCGGTGCATATTTAGGGTTAAAAGTCAAGGGCGGATTTGGCGGTTCAGTTTCGCCCGAAGTTACTCAACAGATAGAAGCAAAACTCGAAAATCCCGCGGAACTTTCAGCAACTCCCGGCAAATTGGATAATTTCAATCCTTGGCCAGCTTACTGCAAAACCTTGCGGGAAATGGTAGATATTGAGGCGATTAAAGAAGCGATCGCCAGCGGTAAAATTACAGTATTTGTAGATGTAATGCACGGTGCCGCCGCCGGAGGATTAGCTCAAATTTTAGAAGAAACGGTGCACGAAGTCAACAGCGATCGAGATCCGCTGTTTGGCGGCGGTGCACCGGAACCTTTGCCCCGCTACCTGTCGCAGTTATTTCGGGTGATGCGTACTCACCAGCGAAAAAGTTCTGGTTTGTCCATTGGATTTGTATTTGACGGAGATAGCGATCGAATTGCAGCCGTTGACTCTAGCGGCAACTTCCTCAGTTCACAAATCCTAGTTCCCATCTTAATCGAACATTTAGCTTCACGGCGCGGCTTGACCGGGGAAGTCATCAAAACAGTCAGCGGTTCAGACATAATTCCCAAAATTGCCAAGCTGTACGACTTGCCATTATTTGAAACGCCGATCGGTTACAAGTATATAGCCGATCGAATGTTAACCACCCAAGTCTTAGTCGGAGGCGAAGAATCAGGAGGAATTGGCTACGGTACACACATCCCCGAACGAGATGCTTTACTGTCAGCCCTGTACTTATTAGAAGCAGTGGTCAAATCCGGGGAAGACTTAAGCAAAATTTACAGCCGACTGCAACAAGAAACAAGCTTTACTTCAGCGTATGACAGAATAGACTTGCACCTAGCAAACATGGAAGAAAGGTCGCGTTTGCTGTCCCTGCTGCAAAATCAACCCTTAACAGAAATCGCCGGCAAAGCAGTTGTAGATTGCAACAAAGTGGACGGATATAAATTTCGTTTAGCAGACGGAAGTTGGCTGTTAATTCGGTTTAGCGGAACCGAACCAGTGTTGCGGCTGTATTCAGAAGCAGCGACATTGAAAGAAGTCATGCAAAACTTAAACTGGGCGAAAAATTGGGCGCATAATTAATCGGACTTTTCCACCGCAGATGAACGCAGATGAACGCAGATGACTCGATCTCAAATCTCTCTTTCTCTGCGTCCTCTGCGCCCTCTGCGGTAAAAAAAATCTTACTCACCAATGAAATACTATTGCTATATCAGATAAATTTTAGGATAAAAGAATATGGCATACAGCGATTTCAGCCTTGCGAGAGTCAAAAAAGATTTTGGATTAACCTTAGATGAAACTCGCAATTTATTTGCCGACACAAAACCAGTTTCACCATCAGAAATTTTAACAACAATCCTGATTGATTATGTACCGCTAGCAACTTTTATTTCCACAGAAAAAGCTCGCTCAGAATTTTTGATTGCCCCGATTTTAGCCGAAGTTAGGCGATTGTTAAACAAACGAGTTTCTCTTTTTTCCGGTAAGGATTTTACTGTCGATCCAGAAAGAGGTTTGCAAGGATTTTGCGATTATATTATTAGCGGTTCTTCAGAACAATTGTTCATCAGTGCTCCGGTTATAACAATTTTTGAGGCAAAAAAGGAAGATATTATTGGCGGTTTGGGTCAATGCGTGGCCGCAATGGTAGCGGCTCAATGTTTCAATCAAAACCAAGACAGTGAGGTCGATCGCATTTACGGCGCGGTGACGACGGGAACTAACTGGAAATTCTTGATTTTGGAGGAAACTACTGTTTATATCGATCCGATTGAATACTATATTCAAGATGTTGATAAGATTTTGGGAATTTTGTTGCAACCATTTTTCCAATCTTTTGTTAATATAGAGCCGTAAGTTTTAATAGAAATAATGACCGATCGCAAATTGCTAGTTGTAGCTACGGGCAATCCGGGTAAACTCAAGGAAATGCAAGTTTATCTTCAGGATTTGGGATGGGAATTGGAACTCAAACCGGAAGAGTTGGAAATCGAGGAAACAGGCGAAACTTTTATTGCTAATGCTTGCTTGAAGGCGTCTGAAGTCGCAAAAGCAACGGGCAAATGGTCGATCGCCGATGATTCTGGTTTAATGGTAGATGCACTCAACGGCAAACCTGGGATTTACTCCGCGCGCTATGGCAAAACCGATGCTGACAGGATATCTCGGCTTCTAAAAGAATTGGGAAGCGAACAAAACCGAGAAGCACAATTTGTTTGCGCGATCGCGATCGCCCGTCCCGACGGTACAATTGCCTTGCAAGTAGAAGGAATTTGTCGGGGCGAAATCCTGCACACTCCTCGCGGTACGGGAGGTTTCGGATATGACCCCATTTTCTACGTACCCGCACAGCAACAGACTTTTGCCGAAATGACACCGGATATCAAGCGATCGCACTCTCACCGCGGCCGAGCCTTCCACGCTCTCATACCACAAATGGCGAACCTTGTCAACCCCTAATGAGTAAAAAAGCCAAAACAGTGGGTCACTGTGGCATTGGATATTGAGACTTAGGTATCAGAACTAAACAGGAAATAGGTTTTTCCTGGGCAAAGACCAGTTACCAAATACCAATGCCCAATGCCCAATGCCCCCAGTATCTTAGATAGCCTCCAAGTTCTTTTCCCCAGTCCGAATCCGAATAATTTGTTCTACAGGAGAGATGAAAATCTTGCCGTCGCCAATCTCGCCCGTGCGGGAAGCCGCGATAATTTTATCAACCACCATGTCAACCTGATCGTTTTCCACAACAATCTCGACCTTGAGCTTTTGCAAGAACTCAACCGTGTACTCAGAACCGCGATAGCGTTCTGTCATGCCCTTCTGACGGCCAAAACCTCTAACTTCAGAAACAGTCATCCCCACAATACCAGCATTGACGAGTGCGATTTTCACTTCGTCTAGTTTAAAGGGGCGAATAATAGCTTCAACCTTTTTCAAGTTTTTCACTCCTAACAGTTAGTACCTTCGTTATATTACTTAAATCGCGTGACATCTTTTAATATCACTGCTAGTATTAAGTATTTTGTAAAATATACTACCTTATTTTGTACTCGCGATGAGAGGCACGCCAATCTTTAACAATATTCTCCCATTGGCCCGAGGCGCGGGCTCTCCGCTCCGATAGATCGCGGTAGAGTGAAAAAGACCCAAGCCCTCCGCCACGGATCTGCTAAAACAGAAAAAGAACCCAGGAGACAGGAGTTTTCCGAGTTTCCGCTTTGCTATGTCAGATTTGCACATATTGCTGAAAACTATAATTGCCAGAGGCGGTCAGTTAAACTATTCTTATGCACCCAGCCAGCCCTCCCCCTGACCGCAGCGGGCTTGATGCCCTACTGAGAAATCGCCCCTTCCTCGCCTTGTGGACGGGCCAGTTATTGGCCCAAGTGGCGGATAAAATCTTTTACGTATTGCTGATTATTCTGCTGAAAACCGGCGACTACCGACCCTGGCCGGTTTCTTGGCAACATTCGGAAAATTCTATGCTGTCAGCGGTGATGATCGCCTACACCGTGCCAGCGATCGTCTTTGGTTCCGTAGCCGGTATCGTGGTAGACCGCTTTTCCAAAAAGCAAATGCTGGTCGCCTGCAACGTGATTCGAGCCGGGTTGATTGTAGCTTTGCCGTTTTTGCCCAAAGCTTTTGTGGTTTTGTTGACGATGACGTTTTTAATCTCTACCGTAACGCAATTTTTTGCTCCTGCAGAAGCGGCAGCAGTCCCCCTGGCCGTGGGGCGAGAGGGACTGATGTCAGCAAATGCGCTGTTCGCCTCGTCCACAATGGGCGGGATTATTATCGGGATGACGATTGGCGAACCGCTGTTTAGTTGGGTCAAACACAGCTTCGGAGCAGCTTCTCAAGAGTTTTTGCTGGGCGGGTTGTACCTAATCTCAGCAGGTTTGATATATGCCATGCAGATCAAAGAAGGTCATGTCGGCAGCAGTGGCAAAAACGTCCATCCTTGGCAAGACCTCAAGGAAGGTTTGCGGTATGTGAAACACAATCACCTTGTCAGCAACGCGATGGTGCAGTTGACCATTTTGTATTCCGTGTTTGCGGCGCTTCAGGTGCTGGCGATCGCGCTTTCAGGCAAAATAGGTCTCAAAGAAACTCAATTTGGCTTTTTACTCGCTGCTGCGGGAATTGGAATGGTCTTCGGCGCCGCCTTTTTGGGACACTGGGGCCATCAAATGCACCACAAACCTCTGCCTTTAATCGGTTTCTTGATGATGGGTTTTGTATTAGCAATGTTTGCCTTTGCCAGACACCTTTGGGTGGGATTCGGATTGAGCGCTCTGTTCGGTTTTGGTGCTTCCTTAATTAACGGCCCGATGCAGGCTCTGATTCAAGAAAAAACTCCCGAATCTATGCGGGGTAAAGTCTTTGGATTTGAAAACAATGCGATTAATATTGCTCTGAGCCTGCCTTTAGCACTGACTGGCCCGCTAACGGATGCTGTCAGTAATGCCGTCGGCGACGATGACTTGGGCTTGCGGATCGTGTTGCTGGGTTTGGGCTTTTTGGTCTCGGTGATGGGCATGGCAGCTTGGAAACATACTCGCAAAGTCTTGCAGGATGTTCTCTGAACTTTGCCAAGAAGGAAGAAGCAAGAGGGCTTGGTTTTCGCGATCGATCCATAACATAGCAACCGCCCTGATGATTAGGACGTTCTTAATTGCTCAAACGATTAGTTTTTCTTGTCGAATGCCGAATCAAGAATGCTATAGAAGCGTCATATCACGGTAAACCGACATAGAGGCAGCGATTTCCTCTGTGTCTTTCTTCCTCTGCTGTTCCACAATTTATCGATCGGACACCGCCCGATCGCCAAACTTTTTGTAAAATATCAGCAGTCAAATTTTCAGAGTTTGACTATTGAGATTAAAGTATAGCCTTTCGATCTCTCATATGAGGTACTCATGGGCATAGGGCATAGGGCATAGGGCATAGGGCATAGGGCATACCTCACCACGCTTGAGAACCGCTATAGTATTATAAAACATCATTAAGATTGTAAACATCAATAGACAATGGTAGTATCATATAGCCAGATGATTAATGCCGATGCTAACGGGTCTTATAATAGTATTTTGAGAAAAGCAATCCCAAATGCGTTTAGCGATGGGATAGGGAGCTGCGTAGTTCAGCCGAGGCGGGTTAATCCGCTCAAAGTAAAAGCGAAAGGGGAGGGACTTCATGCCTCCCACGTCATGTAATAGATGACTATAGTTTTACAAGCTATAAAAGCTTTCATTAAAAAACATAATTAGTTTAAGGAAGGAAATACTGTGCAACTAAAAACTAAAGTGACAATCAGGCGTGCAACTGGTGGATTTGCTCTGATTGACAGCTTGATCCGCCACGGTGTCAAGCATATTTTTGGTTATCCCGGTGGCGCAATTCTGCCGCTTTACGACGAACTCTACCGCGCTGAAGAAACTGGCGCTATCAAACATATTCTGGTGCGCCACGAGCAAGGCGCGGCTCACGCGGCTGACGGATACGCCCGCGCTACGGGCAAAGTTGGAGTTTGTTTTGCTACTTCGGGCCCCGGCGCCACTAATTTAGTGACGGGGATTGCGACGGCCCACATGGATTCGATCCCGATGGTAATTATTACCGGTCAGGTGCCCCGTCCGGCGATCGGCACTGATGCGTTTCAGGAAACAGATATTTACGGGATTACCCTGCCAATTGTCAAGCATTCCTATGTAGTACGCGACCCGAGAGATATGGCGCGAATTGTGGCAGAAGCTTTCCACATCGCCAGTACAGGGCGGCCGGGGCCAGTCTTGGTTGATGTACCCAAGGATGTGGGTTTAGAAGAATTTGACTATCTGCCCGTGGAACCCGGATCGGTGAGAATTCCGGGCTACCGGCCCACGGTGAAGGGAAATCCTCGGCAGATTAATCAAGCAATCTATTTGCTGCAGGAAGCAAAGCGTCCTTTGCTTTATGTAGGCGGCGGGGCGATCGCAGCCGGGGCCCACGAGGAAATTAAGGAACTGGCCGAACTTTTCCAATTGCCGGTGACGACAACGCTGATGGGCAAAGGTGCCTTTGACGAAAACCATCCTTTGTCGGTGAAAATGCTGGGGATGCACGGCACTGCTTACGCTAATTTTGCCGTTACCGAGTGCGATTTGCTGATTGCTGTGGGGGCGAGGTTTGACGATCGCGTGACCGGCAAATTAGACGAGTTTGCCGCGCGCGCTAAGGTGATTCACATCGATATCGATCCAGCGGAAGTCGGCAAAAATCGCGGCCCTGACGTGCCGATTGTCGGAGATGTCCGCCAAGTTTTGCTCGATTTGCTGCGCCGCTGTCGGGAAACTGGAGTTTCGGGGAAGGCCGGACAGACTGCGGAATGGCTGCACAGGATCGATCAGTGGAAACAGGACTATCCGTTAGTTGTGCCTCATTACCCAGACATTTTGTCTCCGCAAGAGGTGATTTCGGAGTTGGCTACTCAAGCGCCGGATGCTTACTACACAACAGATGTCGGTCAACATCAAATGTGGTCGGCTCAATTCTTGAACAACGGGCCGCGCCGCTGGATTTCGAGCGCTGGTTTGGGCACGATGGGTTTCGGGGTGCCGGCTGCGATGGGCGCGAAAATGGCGCTACCCAATGAGCAAGTGATTTGTATTGCTGGCGATGCTAGCGTGCAAATGAATATTCAAGAATTGGGAACATTAGCACAATACGGCATTAATGTCAAGATTGTGATTGTAAATAACGGCTGGCAAGGCATGGTGCGGCAGTGGCAGCAGGCGTTCTACGGGGAGCGTTATTCGTCGTCGAATATGACTGTGGGGATGCCGGATTTTGTGATGCTGGCTGAAGCTTATGGCGTGAAGGGGATGCTGGTTTCGCAGCCGGAGGAACTCAAAGATGCGATCGGTCAAATGCTCGCTCACGAGGGCCCGGTGCTGATGAACGTCAAGGTGACGAGGGACGAAAACTGCTATCCGATGGTAGTTCCAGGTAAGAGCAACGCTCAAATGGTTGGTTTGCCCGAACGTAGCAAGTTGCAATCTGCGGAGTTGGTTTATTGTCCGAGTTGCGGCGCGAAGAATGTTTCGAGCAATAAGTTTTGTCCTGAGTGCGGGACAAAAGTTTAACGAGTTTTGAGTGGGGACTTAGGCAGTGCCTATTAGTCTCAACTTAAGCTCAAACGTAGTCATAGACTGCTGTTTATCGCTGAGGCCAGATCCCCCCTAGCCCCCCTTAAGAAGGGGGGAACCGGAGCGATCTCAAAGTCCCCCTTCTTAAGGGGGATTTAGGGGGATCTGGCCTCCGATAAAAGCGAGAAATACAAAGGTTTCAGACTTAAGTTGACACTAATGGGTAATGCCATGTCCTTACCCGGATCTGCTGTTTCACGTTTAACACCATATCCGCTGGCATCGCATCGAGAGCTTTAATGTGTAATCTCTAAGCATATTTTATGAGCCAGTGTCTCAACCCTGATTGCCTATTCCAAAACCCGTCTGGCTATACAAAATTTTGTCAAAAATGTGGAAATAAACTGCTATTGGGCGATCGCTACGGAGCACAAAAAATTATTGGACAAGGGGGATTTGGGCGCACTTTTCTAGCTATTGACGAGTATAAACCATCAAAACCTCCCTGTGTTATTAAACAATTCTACCCCCAACTTCAAGGCACTTCTAGTATCCAGAAAGCTGCTGAGTTATTTGAGCTTGAAGCAGTCCGCCTAGAACAGTTGGGTAAACATTCTCAAATTCCCGACTTATTAGCATATTTTAGTCAAGATGGACGGCAGTATTTAGTCCAAGAATTCATCGACGGTGAAAATTTAGCCCAAACACTAGAATCTAAGGGATATTTTAGCGAAACGCAGATTCGCGACTTGCTTAATAATTTATTGCGCGTATTCGAGTTCATTCATTCCCGCAAAGTAATTCACCGAGATATCAAGCCAGAAAATATTATTCTCAGACAAGATAGGCAACTGGTTTTAGTTGACTTTGGAGCCGCGAAATATGCGACACAAACGGCTCTAGGGCTAACGGGAACGAGAATCGGGACGGCTGGATATATGGCACCAGAACAAGCCAACGGTAAACCGATTCATGCGAGTGATATTTATAGTCTGGGTGTCACTTGTCTGTGTCTGTTAACTGAGGTTGAGCCGATTGATTTATTCGATGATAGCGAGTTTGAGTGGGTGTGGCGAGAACACTTAAAAACATCTGTCAGTTCGGAACTGGGTCAGATTTTAGATAAAATGATACAACCTGCTATTAAAAAACGTTATCAATCTGCTACTGAAGTTTTGCAGGCTCTTGCTTCTCAATCACCTCAATTATCAGCTCAAACACATCCACAGGCACCGCCCCCAGACTCGCTTAAATCAGCGCAGGGTGTTGACTATACTCGTCTGCGGGATTTATTAGCAGCAGGAAAGTGGAAAGAGGCGGATCAGGAAACACTCAAGGTAATGCTGAAAGTAGCTAGACGGGAGAAGGAAGATTATTTTGATACGGGCTCAATTGATAATTTTCCTTGCGATGATTTACGCACCATCGACCAGTTGTGGGTAAAATATAGTCAGGGTCGCTTTGGTTTTAGCGTCCAGAAAAAAATTTGGTTGGAAGTGGGCGGCAAAGTTGATTGGGATACTGAAAAGAAGCTAGGCGATCGTGTAGGTTGGCGAAAGAGGAAAAAGGGGAGGAAAGATTGGTTGGAGTACGATGATTTAACCTTTAATCTGCAAGCACCAGAGGGCCACCTACCGTGGGTTCGTTGTTGCGTGCAGGTGGGGTTTGGTTTGGTGGGCTGGTGGGGTTTGGTTCTCTTCTCTCGCATCGAGAAATGTAAGCTGTAATATATAGCGATTTCTGCCCTTTGTTAAGCATTTTTTTAAGGATAGTTTTCTACGAAGTTATCGACTTTTCGTCATTTCAATACCTGCTAGTTACATTAATAATAACTGCCAATAAAAGTCAGAGATATCATTAAACAACTAGAGGCAGGATGCAAATAAACTTTGTGGTTTCGTCAAATATAGGAAAATTCGCGGGAGTGGCAAATGAATCTTTATTTGGGAATAGATTTCGGCACCACGGGCGCCCGATCGACTGTCATAGACTCCCAGGGTACAATACATTGTGAAACCGAATATACTTTTGCCACCAACGGGCAACAACAGCCTGAATTGCCCTCGGTGTGGCAAAATGCGCTGTGGGATTCGATCGAGCAAATTCCCCCAACAATCCGCAATCAGGTAAGGGCGATCGCCATTGACGGCACATCCTCCACTGTCATGCTGTGCAATACCGAGGGTATACCAGTATGCGAGCCGATTTTATACAATGATGCGCGCGGTGCAGCGGTGACAGAGAGGTTGCGGGCGATCGCGCCGGATAACCACACAGTATTGAGCGCTACATCCAGTCTGGCAAAACTCCTGTGGTTGCAGGAGGGCGGGCACGGGGGCACCGCCCCTACGGTTTTCCTGCATCAAGCTGACTGGTTGGCTTTTCTGCTGCACGGCAAATTGGGAATTAGCGACTATCACAATGCTTTGAAACTCGGTTTTGATGTTGATACTTTGTGCTATCCGAATTGGCTGACACAGGGAATTGCGGGCGCTGCAACGCCTGAATTGCCGCAAGTTGTCGCACCGGGCACGCCTGTGGGGGAAGTGAGTGCTCAAGTGGGCGATCGCTTCGGTTTTCCCCGCGATTGTATGGTTTGTGCTGGTACAACCGATAGCATTGCCGCATTTTTAGCAAGCGGTGTTAATTTACCAGGGGAAGCAGTAACTTCTCTCGGTTCTACACTAGCAGTTAAACTGTTAAGTCATACCCGCGTAGATGATTCTAGATACGGGATTTACAGTCATCGTTTCCCCCCCTTTTGTAGGGGCGGTGCCCCCGTGCCCGCCCTGGCAGGCGATTTGTGGTTAGTTGGAGGTGCTTCTAATACTGGAGGTGCAGTGCTGCGACACTTTTTTACTGATGCTGAGTTGGATAATTATAGCACACAAATTGCTCCAGAACAAGAGAGTTTGCTGGATTATTACCCATTGTTGAAAAAGGGCGATCGCTTTCCGATTAATGACCCAAATTTGCCGCCCCGACTCGAACCGTGTCCGACTGATTCAGTGGAATTTCTGCACGGTTTGCTAGAAAGCATAGCGCGGATTGAAGCGCGGGGATATCAATTATTGCAAGAATTAGGTGCAACTCCTTTGACAAAGGTTTATACTGCTGGCGGCGGGGCAAAAAATTCGGTTTGGAGTGCGATTAGAAAGCGTTATTTAAAAGTGCCTGTAGTAACGCCAATTCATACTGCGGCTGCTTATGGAAGTGCATTATTGGCGAAGCATGGAACGCAAATTTAAAGGTGGTAAATTTGGACTGATATCGCTATCGATTAAAACTAAAATGAGAGGAAGCAAACATTCTGATATATTGTTTTAAGTTGTTATCCCTAAAAATTAAGGACAATGGCAAAGCTACCTGATGACATCCTGAACACAATTTTCACATTGCAGCGGCGGCTAGTGGAAATCCTCAACGAAACAACCGCCACAGAATATATATTCATGCAGCAGTTTGGCGAGACAGAAGCGACACTCCCCGAACTAGAATCCCTGGATAATATTAAGGAAAGGTTGAGAACCTCTTACAATCGTTTGTACAGGCTTTTGCAGCAGGTGGCAGAATCTCAACCCGCTGCGACTGCGGATACGTTAAACTTTCTGTATGGAACGATAGAAGACGGAGAGGCAATTGTCGATGCCTCAGCAGCAAGCATTCAAGAAATCAAAATGGATTGGAACTTACGATGAATCAACAACCTAGAATCCCCGACGCTGAAACCAGAAAGCGACACGTTGAAAAGATGCGTGAAGTCTGCCGACAGTTGGACGCTTTCAATTTGAAGTTAGATGAAGCGATTGCCATATTTGAAGCTGATAACCGCCGCCAGCGTCGAGAACGTTTGGCGGGTAAATACAGGCGTGTGGAATCTCAGGTAGCCGAATAAGATATGAGATGTGGCATCATTGTTAATAAGTCTTTTATGAACAGGCAAGATGCCTGTTCCACAAAGAGTGAATTTTCTTGTGGAACAGGCATCTTGCGATGTTGCATTATTGTTAATAAGTCTTTTATGAACAGGCAAGATGCCTGTTCCACAAAAAGTGAATTTTCTTGTGGAACAGGCATCTTGCCTGTTCTTGAAAATGGTGCAAGATGTGAGATAAGATCGATCGAGGGGCGATTCCCTACGGGAGAGTCTTGAATCATTTCTTTTGAGTCCCCTCTGTTCGGACGCAAGGTTGTGTAGTAACGGTTTTAACCGCCGACTCCTATCGGGAGTTTTCAACACTTTTTTATTACACTCGCTGCAACTTAGCTGTTCTCGGATCGATGATTTTTCGACCCAAACCCGAAAACTTAATTGCCAGATTAGTTCTCTCGCCTTCCCCCAAAACATGGGTAATTTCTCCAACTCCAAAAGCATGATGAAAAACCCGATCGCCCGTTTTCCAATCCGCTGATTGAGAATTCCCAGAATTAGCTGCTGAATTATTAGTTTTTCCCTTGGAAACAGCCGTTTTCCCCGCTTTAGTTTTCTTCGCAGATCCAGCCAGCAAATGTGTCGGCAATTCCCCTAAGAATAGGGAAGGGGTGCAGTGTTCCCGGAAACCTCCCCAGAGGCGGCGTTCGCGAGTGTGGGTGAGAAATAGCAATTCCTGGGCGCGAGTGATGCCGACGTAGCACAAACGGCGTTCTTCTTCGATCGCTTTCGGGTCGTCCAAACTGCGGAAATTGGGAAATAAACCCTGTTCCATTCCGACTAGAAATACTACGGGAAATTCTAACCCTTTAGCGGAGTGCAGCGTCATCAACGACACGCGGGAGTCTTCTTCCTGCAAGTCATCTAAATCCGATGCTAAAGATGCTTTTGCTAAAAATGATGTTAGCGTCGGTTCTTCGTTTTGTTCTTCAAATTGCAGCACTGCATTGTACAATTCTCTGACGTTTTCTATGCGATTTTCTGCTTCCTCGGTTCCTTGATTTTTCAAATCTTCAATGTAGCCTGAATCTTGGATAATTCCTTGGACAATTTGCGAAGCCGGCAGAGTTTCAACTTGCGATTGCCAACGACCAATCATTTCGGCAAACTTAATAATAGCTTTTGCCGATCGCCCTGCGAGAGTATTGACAGAAGATTCATCGCTGAGGATTTCCCACAACGGAATGCCCAATTGAGTTGCAGCGTCTTCGACTTTGGAAAATGTGGTATCCCCAATGCCGCGGCGGGGAGTATTGATGATGCGTTTGAGGCTGACGCTATCGTCGGGATTGGCAAGCGTCCGCAGGTATGCTAGGATATCTTTGATTTCTTTGCGATCGTAAAACTTCAGCCCGCCGACAATATTGTAAGGAATGTCTAAACGCATTAACGCTTCTTCAAAGGAGCGAGATTGAGCGTTTGTGCGGTAGAGAATCGCAAAGTTACTGCCGTTTTCGTATTCGGAGTTTTGGCGCTTCAAGGAATGAATTTGACCTGCTACAAATTCCCCTTCATCTAATTCGTTGTCGGCGCGCCAGACAACAATCGGAGCTCCCGGTTCGCGAGTCGGCCGCAGAATTTTCTCGATGCGTTCGGTATTGTGTTCGATCAAGTGGTTCGCGACTTGCAGGATGTTTTCGCGCGATCGATAATTTTCCTCTAATTTTACCATCGTCTGAGTTTTTTCGTCTGACAAACCATCTCCAAAATCCTCTTGAAATTCCAGCAATATGGTATAATCTGCCATCCGAAAGCTGTAAATTGATTGATCGACATCGCCCACGACAAAAATCGAGCGGTTTTGCCATTTGTCGAAGTTTTTCGGGTCGGCGTTATTTGTTACCAACATCCGAATCAAATCGTATTGAGTGCGGTTAGTATCTTGGTATTCATCCACTAAGATATGGCAAAACTTTTTATGCCAGTAACTTAATACTTGGTCGTTTTGGCTCAAAAGTTTAACGGGAACCAGGATTAAATCGTCAAAATCTAGGGCATTGTTGGCTGCTAAAGCGTCTTGGTAGCGACTGTAAACATCGGCAATCACACGACCTCGATAATCCGGTTCTGCTGCTTGGTATTCTTGAGGCGACCAACCTTTATTTTTAGCGTTGCTGATGACATAGCGGACTTTTCGCGGGTCAAATTTCTTGTCGTCGAGGTTCAGGGTTTTTGTAACAATTTGTTTGACGAGACTTTGAGCATCGGACTCATCAAAAATCGAAAAGTTTTTCTTCCACTGGCGGCCTTTTTCGTCTTGATATTTCTCTATGTCGTAGCGAAGAATCCTGCCGCACAAAGAGTGAAAAGTCCCCATCCAAATGTGTTTGGTAATTCTTTGGTAAATTTGCGATCGCAATTTGGTTTGCACATCCGGGGCTAAGTCTACCAAAGGTTTGCCATATTCGGCTTCAGCTTGCTGAGTTGCCAGCAATTTCTCAATTCTTTCTTTCATCTCCCTGGCGGCTTTATTTGTAAATGTCACCGCCAGAATATTTTCTGGATCAACTCGATGGGTGCGAACTAAGTTAGCAACTCGGTAAGTTAGAGCTCTGGTTTTGCCGGAACCAGCGCCCGCTACTACTAACAGCGGCCCGTTATAATGGGCAACTGCTTGGCGCTGAGATGGGTTGAGGTGGCTGAGGAAATCAGTGGTTTGAGTCATAGCTAGAAAGTTAGTTTAATTTTTTAAGGGGTAAATAATACTTGGTATGCGATACCGCGAGTTCTTTTAACCTAATGTGTACCTAGCGCACCCTATATTATAACTAGAATGGTAATTTTTAAAACTTTAAATATTTTTGGAGCCAGCGAGTTGTTTCAGGTAAGGTGCTGGGCGCGCACGCTACACAATAACTAGATAGGTAATTGTTTTTAACGTTTAAATATCCGTGTCAGCCAAATTGCTGCTAATATTCCCAAGCCAATCCAGATGGCAATAATAACAACAGCCGCAGCCCTATTTATCGGTTTTCCTCGCTCTATTTCTGCGGCTGCTTTTTCCCGACACTCCGCTAAAACCTGTGGCGGAATCATCTTCAGTACCAGCCAAATTCCCAAGGGTACAATTATCAAATCGTCCAAGTAGCCGAGAATTGGTATGAAATCGGGAATTAAGTCGATCGGGCTAAAAGCATAGGCCACCGTAAGCCCTGCTAAAATTATGGCGTACCAAGGTACTCTCTGGTCTGTACTGGTTAAATAAACCGCGTAAGTCTCTTTTTTTAGTCGGGGGGCAACTTGTTTTAAGCATTGCATATAATGACTAATAACTAATACTTTTTTTAGTTACTAAAAATGTAACAACCCGGATATTTAGCACTTTCAGTGGGAAGGTAAAGTATAGCATCTGTTGTATGTGAGGAGAATCAAGTTTATGAATTCAAATTTGCAACGTCGCGATCGCATTAATTTCCGCAGTCTGGTAACAGCGTTGTGTTTAACCTTAACTCTCGTTAGTTTTGTGAGATTAGATCCGGCTGCTGCTCAAGAACAGCGGATCAGAACGTTGACTGTTACTGGGCGGGGTGTGGAAGCGATTCCTACCACCCAAACACAAGTGAGGCTGGGGGTTGAGGTGCAGGGGAAAACGGCGGCCGAGGTGCAGCAGGAAGCGGCGAGACGATCGTCCGCTGTGGTAGAGTTGCTGCGATCGCGCCAAGTGGAAAAACTCGAAACTGCCGGCATCACCCTCAGCCCGACTTACAGCTACGAAAACAACCAGCAGCGCTTGACTGGCTATACAGCGACGAATACCGTCAGTTTTCGGATTAATACTGCATCTGCAGGCACTTTGCTCGACGATGCGGTGAATGCCGGAGCCACACGCATCGACGGTGTGAGTTTTGCCGCCACCGAAAGTGCGATCGAACAAGCTCAAAAACAAGCACTCAAAAAAGCAACTCAAGAGGCTCAAGCGCAAGCGGATGCAGTCTTTAGCGCGCTCAACCTCAAGCGAGGAGAGATTCTCAACATTCAAGTCAACGGTGCGATCGCGCCGCCTCCAATGTATCGGCAATTGGCTGGTGCTCGCATGGCTGCTGCTGACGCTACAACGCCTGTGGTGGGGGGGGAACAGCAGGTAGAAGCTTCTGTGACTTTGCAATTTGGATATTAATAATATAGTTAGGGGTTGAACTGGCCACATCAGCTTGACCCTAACTATTTCTCGATTTATCAAGCAGCTTTTTCTACAAAAAACTTTAGCCGTTTTAACCACTTCTGCCAGTAGTCTAGAAACGAAATCTCTCCTTCTTCAGGGGGAGAGTTCCTCAATAAATAGACTCTCTGTTAAACCGTAGGCGATCGCATTTCTCATACACAGAAAAGAGTGGACTCTTTTCTCAGATCCACTCTCTGTTAAACTCTCTTAGCCCTAGCTTTAACAAGCTAGAGTTAAGTCCTTACTTTACCTAGTCCTTAATGATTCTCTTGTCATGAATGACCACTTTGTCCTTGAGTTCAGGATTGCCGGAGATGTGAATATCGCTATCCTTATTTTCCTCTGCGTCGGATTCGGCTAGATATTGGGCAGATGACTTAAAATCCTGCGCTGCACGTTTAGCAGATTCGGCTGCATTTTGGGCCGATGATTTTAAATCATGCGCTGCACCTTGAGGAGATGGGGTTGCATTTGGGGCAGAGGACCTAAAATCAGGCACTGGAGGTTTAGCAGATTCGGCTGCATTTTGGGCAGATGATTTAAAATCATGCCCTGCACCTTGATGAGATGGAGTTGCATTTTGGGCAGATGACTTAACATCCTGCTTAACATCCTGCGCTGCACCTTTAGCAGATTCGGCTGCATTTTGGGCAGATGACTTAACATCCTGCGCTGCACCTTTAGCGGATTCAGCGGCGCTTTGAGCAGATGATTTCATTGATTCGGCTGCACTCTTACCAGAGGACTTAAGCGATTCGGCTGCGCTTTTTATAGATGGCTCAACTGCTTTCGCTGTATCTTTTACACTCGATCTCAGATCCTTAGTTGCCCCCTCAATTTCCTGAGCTACAGCTTTGGCAGAAGGCTTAATTTCATCAGCCGTACTCTTAATAGAGTCCGCTGCACTTTGTACAGAAGGCTTGACACCTTCGACTGTCTGCTTGACTGACTCTTTTACTTCTCTAATCGTAGGTTTGACTTCCTCGGATGCACTCTTGACTGCATCTACTACAGAAGGCTTGGCTTCCTTAACTGTCTCATTGACAGATTCGGCTATACCTTTAATCGAAGGCTTGGTTTCCTCAACAGTCTGCTTGACTGCTTCTGCTGTAGCTGTGATAGATGGTTTAACTTCCTCAGCAGTTTCCTTTACTACCGTCCCTAGGTCTTCTACAGTGTGTGTAATACCGTCTGCTACAGCGTGTGCTGCATCCCCTAAATTATCTACAGCACGGTTAACAGTATCAGCAGTACCTTTACCAATCATCGCGCCAGCAACTGAGCCTGCTACAGCACCAACAATGCCTCCAGAGCGAGCACCGAGTATTCCACCGACTGCTGCTCCAGCTATCCTAGCACCAATGCCTGAGCCTGATGATTGATCTTCCTTTGATTCTGCATTTTCGTTAGTCTGAGCCTGAAGCTGCGCGTTTTCGCTATTGTCAACATTCTTTTCCTGGAAGTCAGGATTGGCTTCAGGTTGGTTAAAAGGCTGCTTATTATCAGTCATAGATATCCTTGGGTATTACTGTTACATTTACTAGGCTAACTATATACTTCTCAGAAAATCTACTGCCTAAGAACTAGATTTGGACTGTTACTTAAGAAGTAGATTCTCAAAAATACTTACCGCTACCGCGCTAGGGACTCGCTGTTCATTCGACCTTGAAGAAGCTGGAGGCGCGCGATCGCACATCGGGAACAGTCTTAGCTTAGCAATCTTAAAATAACTCCTTTATCCCGACTTGTTAACCGATTAAAATTAATAAACATTCTAAACTAATGTGAATTTCCAGCTTATAATTTAACGCTTAAAAGCGAGATTATATATATTTATAAAACCAAATATAATATTAAATTATTGAATTAAGTGATTTGTTTTGTGGACGTTGCTGATTTACGCTAGGAAAGGTTAAATATGCAAGTCAGAGAAACCAGTATCCACAAAGATTCGGGATTTTCAACTGATTTTTTTCATGCCCTGATTAAGCAAGGCCAGATTTTGGAGTTATCTAACTCACGAGGAGAGCTCTTTGAACAGCAACTTGACCGCTTTAGCCGCCAGAGGCGATCGCACTTACGTGTAATTGGGCTAAGCTCGATCGCCCCCAACAAACTCAGCACAATCCAATTACTACCGGATCAGCGCTCAAAGTACCCGATATCGACTACAGTAAACACAAAATATTATTGGCGGTGATTTGAGTGATTGAGACTTTAGCAACAGGAATCGCAGCAGCCGGTTCGCTGCTAGCATTGGGCGGATTGGGCCTAGAGTTGAACTATCGCCGGACTGGAAGTGCAAATAAATTAGAACTAACAGCCGGAGAATGGCACTTAGCCATCTCGGAACCCAACCGCTATCTTTTAGTCGGGGAAATGGAGTTCCGCAACCTGACACAGCGGTTTGAGATTATGTTGCCGGAAGTGCGGGCACAAGTGAAACTGCTGTCAGACGGAAGTTTGGATGGCGTTACCTCCGAGACAAAGGTGATTCCTTGCCACAAAGACGCAGCAGCCAGAGCAGACGATTACTGGTTCGGCTATATTGTTAAAGCCCAAAAAAACACGAAAATTAAAGTTTCTGTAGACATTCAAGGGCAAGATTTAACCAAATTGCAGTCAGCTTGGGTGCAAGTACATTACGTCACCTACGGCCCGGGCGGCCGCATCCCCAAAGTCCGTAACGTAGTAGTTCCCCTGCAATTTCCCAACTCGGAGACAGTACCTAATGCCCGAAATGTCGGAGTTGCCGAAGTTTTGCCGATTCGCACCCACATCCTGACGGAATTGGACAATCCCGTCGAAATTGTCAAGCGGTACGTGCTGCCGCGCGCCCAGAAAGGCGATATTGTCGCCCTCGCAGAGACTCCCTTGGCTTTGATGCAGGGACGCTATCGCCATCCCAGCGAAGTCAAACCAGGATGGGCGGCAAAGCGAGTGTGCTTGTTTTTCTTGCCGATGTCGAGTTTGGCCACGGCTTGCGGGATGCAGACGTTGGTTGATGTAGTAGGCCCTTGGCGCGTAGTCGCAGCATTTGCGATCGGCGCTGTGGCTAAAATATTCGGTAAACCGGGAGTCTTTTACCAACTTGCAGGGGAACAAGCCAGACTGATTGACGACGTTACCGGGACTTTGCCTCCCTTCGACCAATTTATTGTCCTAGGCCCGGACAATCCCCAGCAAGTTGTAGAAGAAATTCAACGAGAAACCGGACTTGCGGCGGCGATCGTAGACGCTAATGACTTGAAAGCAGTTAAGATATTAGCAGCGACCTCCGATTTATCGGTAACATTCTTAGAGCAAGCCTTGCGAAGCAACCCCGCCGGGAATGCTGATGAGCGAACACCGGTCGTTGTAATTCGACCTCTGCCACAAAAATCTTGAGTTGAAAACAGAAAATTAAAAATTCAAAAAGATGATTTGCAATTTTTAATTTTCGATCGCGCAAGAAAGGGAGAAGAATAAAAAGTTATAAGTTTTGAACTCAAAATTTACCCATTCAGAACTCAAAACTTCTCTAACTCTTCCCCTTTCTGAATTTTTATTTTTAAATTTCCATTATCCACTTTTATGCTATGACTTCATTTCCCTCCCAAAACCAAAACCAGGTTGTGATTCGCCCGTTTCAGTATCGCGACATCGAGGTGATGGAACAACTGTGCGCGGAAACAGCCGAAGAGCCAGAAAACAGCAAGGGCGGAAGCTGCGACGTGGTACTAGGTAGAAAGTTGCAGCAGATTCGCCGCTGGTACGGACTACTAAAGATTGTTAGCTTGTTTCCCAACCCCTGTCAGTCCCTGTTCCGGGCCCACGTTGCCGAAGAAGAGGGGAAAGTTAAGGGCATAATTCAGATTTCTCCTTTCAACCGCACCCGCAGCACTTGGCGGATAGATCGCATAGGAGTAGACCCGGAAGCCCGCAGCAAAGGAATTGGTTCCATGCTGCTGCGGTACTGCTTTGAGGCAGTCTGGGAGGCGCGGACATGGCTGTTGGAAGTGAATGTCGGCGACAAAACTTCCTTGGCTTTGTATCGGCAAAACGGGTTTCAGCCTTTGGCCCAGATGACTTACTGGACGATCGCCCCAGAACGCCTGCAAGAAATGGCTTCCTCGACGCCAGATTTGCCCAACCTGCTGCCGGTTAGCAACGCCGACGCTCAGTTACTATACCAACTGGATACCGCGTCTATGCCCCCCCTGGTGCGCCAAGTATTCGATCGGCACATTCAAGATTTCAAAACCAGTTTTTTCGGCGCTTTAGTCGAAGGTGTCAGACAGTGGCTGGCCAAAACCGAGGTAGTCAGCGGCTACGTGTTTGAACCGCAGCGCAAAGCCGCGATCGGCTATTTTCAGGTGCAGCTATCCCGCAACGGCCACCAGCCCCACGTCGCCCAGTTAACTGTACACCCGGCCTACACTTGGCTTTACCCAGAATTGCTGTCCCAGATGGCGCGCCTTGTTCAAGATTTCCCGATTCAAAGCCTGCAACTGGCTTCCGCTGACTATCAGCCGGAACGGGAAGCTTATTTAGAGCAATTTGGAGCAGTGCGCTTGGAACACAGTTTGCTGATGTCTCGATCGGTGTGGCACAAATTGCGCGAGTCCAAGTTGGTCTCTCTCGAAGGACTCCAGCTATCAGAAATGCTGCAAAGCTTCCAGCCAACTCGCAAACCCGTACCCGGCCGGATGTCCTGGCTCGGCCCGATGGCTGGGGAAGCAGCAGCAGGGCCCGCGTCGTCTGAGATAAAACCTCTGTTGGCTGACTCAGGAAACAGCCAAACGAATCAAGTTAACCCCTTGAACTTCCAGAATTCCGAATCATCGGCAACAGATAGCAGCAGCATTTTGCCTCTAAAATTGCCCGAATTGCCTCTAGACGAAGGCTCCCAAGACAAAAGTTAATACTTAATAGTTAAAAGCAGAAGGTAAAAGGTAGAAGGCAGAAAAAAAGAGAATTAATCATCAAAGAAATTCCTTTTTTCTGTCATAATTCCAAAACCTCCCTTCTGCTTTTAATCTTTTAATTATTAATATCAACCTAAGATTACCTATCTTATTCTTACTTTCTTCACTTCTTCCTTCGCGTCCTTCGCGTCTTCGCGGTTCGTTAAATAAGATTATTTCCGCAAAAAAATAGTAAATCTAAAATCTAAAATCTAAAATCTAAAATCTAAAATTGAATGTCCAACGATAAATTATGGATTTCAGCACTGGGATTAGATATCGGCCTTAAACGAGTCGGCATCGCCGGGTGTGACGGCACGGGTTTAATAGCTACGGGCATTACAACACTGGTACGATCGTCCTTTGATCGAGACGTAGCTTATCTCCGAGAACTCGTGCGAGAGCGGAGAGTGCAAATTTTGGTTGCAGGCTTGCCCTACTCCCTGAGCGGAGAATTGGGCGCTCAAGCCCGACAGGTGCAGAAATATGCCAATCGCATCGCCTCCGCCTTAGAGCTCCCCCTAGAGTACGTGGACGAGCGCCTGACTTCGGTTGAGGCAGAGGAATTGATGAAAACACAAGGGATTTCGGTGTCGCAAAATAAGGGTGCGATCGATCGCAAAGCCGCAGCCCTGATTTTGCAGCAGTGGCTAGACGAGCGGAGGCAAAATATCTCCGCCCTTCCCAATCCTTGATAGCTTGTAACAGAGGCGTGATATCCTGGTTGTGCAAGTTTGCTACGCACACCTGTAACCCTTGACAAACTGGAGAAAATTCTGCTGTACCCTCGGTACTGAAGAAGCACAAAATCGTGATTTGTCCTCAGTGTCGGTTGCTGACTCGACTGAGATTTAAACGCTGCACTCCTCGCCTGTGGAAAAGGCCGCGAGTCTCGCGGTTTAAGCTGGTGGACTGGCGATCGCCCATTTAGCCAGAATATCGCCACGAAAATTCCCAATTGTCAAGCAAACGTTACTGAATTATTGACGGAAAACTAAGATACACGCGATGTCCTCATCCCCATACCGCAAAAAAGAGAATGGCAATTCCAACGAAGAGTCCGTCACCTTGACGGATGAAGTTGGGCGATCGCTGACTTGCAACATAGAATATTCTATGAATCTCGAAGGTCAAGAATACGCTTTGCTGCTTCCGATTGACTCACCCGTAGAAATTTTTACTTGGCAGGGAGACGAGACGGACGAAGCAGCAATTCCTGTAGAAGACGAGACGGAAATTGACAAAATTTTTGAGACTGCTAAAGTTGTCCTGCAAGAGCAGAACTTGACGCTCCGACGCACAGCGGTGACGCTGACTGTGGTTGGCGAATTGCCGGAATTTCCCGAAGAGGATATGGCATCCGATGTCGATCCCGATGAGGAGTCGGATTTCGAGGAGCTGATGTGGCTGACCAGTTTCTACCACGAAGAACAGGAATATGCGATTTATACGCCTCTAGACCCGTTCTTTATCTTGGCTAGAATGGATGATGACGGCAAGCCAGAATTGCTCTCGGAAGAGGAGTTCCAAAGGCTGGAACCGATGTTACCTATGCTGGAAGACCAGTTTTTTGACGAGCTTGATTAGATATTAATTGCAGGCAAAAAACCTGATGGCAAAAAGCAGAATTTTTTACTATTTTATAAAACAGTAAACTGCTAGCCCGATCGAACTTTCTCGAGGTGGCCGCTTCTGCCTTCGCGATCGGGCTTTTGAATTGGGCCGCGTGGATTGGGTCTTTTAAAGGGCTTGTATTCGTAACTTTTCGGTCATCAATCGCAGGTCATCAGTCATTAGTCGCTAGTTACCCGCCGCTTATCCAGGACAACGGACTATGAATAAAGAACAAATGACAAAAGGCAGCGCGCGCGAGAGCCGAAAAGGAACTCCGCAAGTCTCTAAATGGTTGTTTTATCTGGCTTTGCTGCCGGTAATCTGGGGAGTTTGCGCTTGGCAAGGCTGGGCTTGGTGGAGCTGGGCTTCGGCGCCTCCTAAAATAGCTGAAACGTCAACTTCCACGCCAGAGGAGGATGCTGTTTCTATCCAAATCCCGGAGGGTACTCCTAGTCAAAAAATTGGCCGGGATTTAGAGGCCGCGGGGTTGATTCGATCGAGCTCGGCATGGAATATGTGGGCCCGCTGGATGACTCTGCAAAACCGCGAGGGAGGTTTTCAAGCAGGAACTTACCAACTGTCGCCGACTCAGCCTCTGAGTGCAGTTGCTGACAAAATTTGGAAGGGCGAAGTCGCACAGCAGAGTTTCACGATTCCCGAAGGGTGGTCGCTGCAACAAATGAGCACTTATTTTGAAGCGCAAGGCTTTTTTCCGGCTAAGGAGTTTATGGCGGTCGCGAGTCAAATTCCTTACGCTCAATACCCTTGGCTGCCGAGCGGATTGCCTCATTTGGAAGGTTTTTTGTACCCGGATACTTATCAGCTAGACGGCGATAGAATTACTCCTCAAGCTGCGATCGCACAAATGCTCACCCGTTTCGAGCAGACAGCTTTGCCGGTATATCAAAAAAATCAGAATAATACAACGCTATCTCTCAAAGAATGGGTGACTTTGGCCAGTATTGTAGAAAAAGAAGCTGTGGTTGCTTCCGAGCGGAACCGCATTTCTGGAGTGTTCAACAACCGTCTGAAAAAGGGTATGGCGTTGGGATCTGACCCGACAGTTGAATACGCTCTCGGTATCAGGCAAACTAAGGAAAAGCCTCTGACTTTTAAGCAAGTAGAAACGCCTTCTCCTTACAATACTTATATAAATCCAGGACTACCCCCAACTCCGATCGCATCTCCGGGAATAGCAAGTTTGGAGGCGACTCTGACTCCAGAAAATACAGAATACCTGTATTTTATGGCGCGGTATGACGGCACTCACATTTTCAGCCGCACGCTGGCCGAACACAATGCTGCTGTGGCTCAAGTTGACCAAAAAGTGCGATCGGGTCAATAGATGGGCAATGACTAATAAAAAAGTAAAAAGTCAAAAGTAACCCAGGAAAAGCAATAATTATTCACTTTTGATTTTTTACTTTTTCAATCTTTAACTCCCAATTTCTTATTTCTCAATCTAAAATCTAAAATCTAAAATCTAAAATCATTATGACTTGGGGTAAATTACTACAGCCTGACTTAGTTCTAGGCGATTCAGTCATGAAGTTAACGGCTGATATTCTGCAGAAATATCAGATAAAAGGATTAGTATTGGATGTGGACGAAACTCTGGTTCCCATTACGGCAATGAATGCTTCTCCTGAACTCAGCTTGTGGGTACAAGAAATTAAACCGGTGGTATCCCTATGGTTGGCGAGCAATAATTTAAGTCAAAATCGGATCGGTAGAATTGCTGATTCTTTGAATCTACCTTACATCACGGGTGCGGCTAAACCGTCCCGCCGCAAGTTGCGAACAGCAGTGACGGCGATGAATTTGCCGGTGGAACAGGTGGCGATGGTGGGCGATCGACTTTTTACTGATGTTTTAGCAGGCAATCGTTTGGGTATGTTCACTATTTTAGTGGAACCAATGGTTGATGCTGGGTATGCGCTTCGCAAGTATCCGGTGCGCTCTTTTGAAGTTTGGGTTTCTCAAGCTTTGGGGGCTTCTCTGAAAATTAAAGATTAAATAGGGCATAGGGCATAGGGCATAGGGCATAGGGAATTGGTAACTAATGACAACAAACAACAGTCAACAGTCAACAGTCAACAGTCAACAGTCAACAGTCAACAAACCAATGACTAAAACTATTGTTGTTAAAATTGGAACTTCGACTCTGACTCGATCGACTACAGGAAACTTAGCTCTTTCAACTATTGCTGCATTGGTCGAAATTTTAGCTGATTTGCGGCAGCAAGGTCATCGAGTAGTTTTGGTTTCTTCGGGTGCAGTTGGGGTTGGCTGCGCGCGCTTGGGTTTGACGGAACGCCCGCGAAATATTGCTATGAAACAGGCTGTGGCGGCTGTGGGCCAAGGGCGGCTGATGCGTGTGTACGATGACTTGTTTACTACTCTACAACAGCCGATCGCTCAAGTATTGCTCACCAGGGGTGATTTAGTGCAGCGTAATGGTTATGTTAACGCTTGCAATACTTTTCAACAACTGCTCAGATTGGGCGTGATTCCGATCGTCAATGAAAACGATACAGTAGCGGTAGACGAGCTTAAATTTGGCGATAACGACACGCTTTCGGCGCTAGTAGCGAGTTTGGTAGAAGCAGATTGGTTGTTTGTACTCACAGATGTCGATCGGCTGTATTCCGCCGATCCGCGCAGCAATCCCGACGCACAGCCGATCGCCCTAGTCCAAAGTATGGCACAGCTCACAGAATTTCAGGTGCAAACAGGAGATTCCCGCAGCGGTTGGGGAACCGGCGGTATGGTGACAAAAATTGAAGCAGCCAGAATAGCAACTGCATCGGGAGTACGGACTGTCATCACTGACGGCTGCTTTCCTGGTAATATCGAGAAAATACTTAACGGAGAGTCGATCGGTACTCAATTCGAGCCTCAACCGCGCCCTGTAAACGCTCGCAAACACTGGATAGCTAACGTGCTAATTCCGGCAGGAAAACTATATTTAGATGCGGGTGCTGTCAAGGCAATTTCCCACGGCGGAAAATCGCTTTTAGCTGCGGGTATTGCTCAAGTAGAAGGAGAATTTCAAGCTGATGATTCCGTGCAGTTGTGCGATGCAGCCGGCAAGCAAATTGCTAGAGGACTTGTGAATTATAGCAGTTTAGAACTGAGACAAATCCAAGGCTGCAAGTCAGAGAAAATTGCTGAGATTTTAGGCTATGCAGGCGTCGAAACGGCGGTACACCGAGATAATTTAGTGATTGTTTAAACTAACAAATATCGAGAAAGTCGATCGGGCAATGAGCAAAGGCAGAAATTGAGGATATTTGCAGCACAGTCTTGCAAGAATTTGTTTGGCTGTGTCTGAACAGCTCGTTCATCGCTTCTGTAAACAGTTCAAATACATTTTGTGCTAATTCTAAAGCTGCTTGGCATTCCGCATTAGTAAGTTTAATCTCTGCTAAAACTTCCAACATCTCTGGCGTGTTTAAAAGGTGATAATTTTCTAAACCCCCATAACCTCCTCCAAAATCAACAGATTCTTTTTGGTTAATTTGCTGTAATTCCATTACCACTGCTAGCGCCGCCTCAAAAAAAACTTGGGCAGTTCCTTCGAGGACTTCCACTAACACCAGTTTCTGAATGGGAGAAGCTTTCCAAGCGTAGCGTTCCAGCACTGAACATAGCGATCGAGTTTTTTTAGTTTCTTCACCCCAAAGCAGTCTGAAATCGCCGCAACTCATTAATTGGTTTAAGCCCAGCTCATCTAAGTATTCTAGATAGTCGTGCCAGTAATAGTTTTTTTTATAAGTATATTTATTAATTAGTTCCTGAACTTGGCTATTACTAGAAGATTCTCGCAATACATATTTATTTAAATCGCTCAATCCTACAGCCAAAGGAGCGAGTACAGGTGCAAAAATTAGTCGTTGATTCGCGTGAATGTGTTTATTGGCTAGAAAGTCAAACAAGGGCAATTTGGCAAACTCTTGCTTTTTTGGTTCAATGAATGCTACAATGGCTTTCATACTTTTTTCGCCTGAATAGTTGCTGTCAAGATAATCTTCATACCTCTGTTAATTATCTATATTTTTGAGCCTAAATAATTGTGTTTATTATCATATATATTTGTATTTTAGATCATAGATAAGAGTGTTTGCAGTCACAGCAAATTGTGACCGAAAGCATACATGATACAAGCCCCCGGATTCATCCGTGGAAAAATAAAAAACCTGTATCCGATAAAGGAGCCCCGAATTTATCCGTGGGGTCGATGGCTTCAATTCTAAAATCTAAAATCTAAAATCTAAAATCGATTGACTTGTATCATACAGCATATTCCATGTATATGCGGTACACACAATCTTGTCGTAAGCATCGGTGCGTCGCCACCAGTCAATCTGCAAGTTTCATTAAACATGAGCAGATCCGCACCCTACATAACAATGTACCAACAATTAAGGCGGATACTGTACTTCATGAACCACCGAATATGCTGTATTATGCCAGAAGTTCGATCATCTTGTTCCCTAGAGATAAAATTTTCTACGTTTAAATTGCATATTTCGGGCGTTGCTCAAAGCCACCACACAATAGTTTGATTATTTATTGACAGATAATTTAAAGGCTGATTAACTTATAGAGGCAAATGAGCATTCTGCTCGAACTGCTAAAAAATGCTTTTTACAAAATCGCGGTGATCCATGCAAATCAGTCCTAGACGCATAGGAGTCTCCCAACCAGGTTTCTTCGGAGATTCATCGCTATTCAACAAAAATTTTTCTGAGAAACCCGGTTTCTTTAACCCTTGCTTTTATTGCTTTTTCCCTCTTTTCTCTTCCCTCTTCTTATTCCTTCTTCCTTCTTCCTGCGGCCATCAGCCTCCAAATGACAATTTCCAATTCTCAGAATTGCCTTTAGGTGCGTTGTGAGTTACTCTATCTTTTGGATCAGTTAACACAATTATAGGAGTTAATCTTGGAACGGACTTTTTTAGCGATTAAGCCCGACGGCGTACAGCGCGGACTCGTCGGCGAAATTATCGGTCGTTTTGAAGCCAAGGGCTTTAAGCTAGTTGGTATGAAACTGATGACGGCGAGTCGCGAACTAGCGGAACAACATTATGATGTTCACAAAGAAAAAGCCTTCTTTGCTGGATTGGTAAACTTTATCACTTCAGGCCCTGTTGTGGCGATGGTGTGGGAAGGCGACGGCGTTGTGGCATCGGCGAGAAAAATCATTGGTGCCACAAATCCTCTGAATGCAGAACCTGCGACAATTCGGGGAGATTTTGCCGTCAATGTCGGCCGTAATCTGATTCACGGTTCTGATGCTGTCGAGACTGCCCGTGCGGAAATTAGCCTTTGGTTCAAGGAAGAAGAATTGAGTGCTTGGACACCTTGTTTAACTCCTTGGATTGTGGAATAGTTTTGATATTCTCCCGATGGTTAATCGGGAGATATAGCCTTTCTCAAACAGATGAAATATCCTGTTGCGGACTCACTCATAACTGTAAAATATAGAAGAGTTTGACAGTTTTACTCGTTACCAAGCTATTTCTAGTAACGAGAATAAAAAACGTTAATCGGAACTTAAAAACTCCAAATAATTATTAGTCAATTCTTTGACTGCTAATTCGTAAAACTGCTGACCGTGTTCGGGGGTTGCTAATCCAGGGTTTGAACCCATTCTCCCGTCGGGAAATCGGCGGCGGAAGTCAGCAGCACCGAAAATTTTGTGCCCGGAAGCGACTTCTTCCGAAAGCGGAGCTTGCTTGATTGCTTCTGGATAAAGGTACTGGGTTAAGGCGATTTCGCTGGGGGTGGCGTGGGAGCCTTCTTGGTTTCCGTACAATTCTTTTGCTAGTTTGTAGACTGAACCGCACATGAACCAATTGCCGATTTGACACTGGATTCGATCGGCATTCGGTAAATTCAAGTCAGACAAATGGGCGTATGTCTCGGAAAATGCTGCTTTCATCGTGGCAATGTTGCCGCCGTGACCGTTGATGAAGAAATATTTCTCAAATCCCGCTTTTGCCAAAGATGTGATGTAATCCCGGATTACCAGTATCAGCGTCTGCGGTCGGAAACTGATTGTGCCGGGAAAGCTGGTGTGGTGCAAGGCCATCCCGACATTAATTGTCGGGCCGATTAAGGCATTGGCAGCTTCGCCGACACCGTGGGCGATCGCCTTGGCAGCAATGGCGTCAGTGCCGATCAAGCCGGTGGGCCCGTGCTGTTCGGTGGAGCCGATCGGGATAATTATGCCTCGCGAGCTTTCGAGATAAGCTTCTACTTCGGGCCAGGTACTCAAATGCAGCAACATGATAGGCAGTCTACAGAATTTTTACTTGCTATCGTCGATCGTAGCCGGCACGGGAAGAATAAGGAATTTGGAGCAACTTATTATTGTATTCTTAAAAAAAGCTCTTAAAGTGCGATCGCTACTTTACTGTTATATTACTTAACGTTAATAATTTAACCAATTGATTACCAAAATTTTACCTTTTAATAACCTTTTAACAGTAGTATAACAAGCATATCCCTCTAGATTGGGTGTTACGTGGTCAATTAACAGCGGGCAATGTTTTATGAAATTAACACCGACCCCGAAAAATGACCAGACTTCTGTGGCCTGGACGCAGGCAGACAGCGCGGTTCCGGCAACTGCTCTACGGCTGTATTCCTTACACGAGCAAGTAGCAAAGGTCGAGCGCGTGTCTGTGGGATGGGCTGGCGAAGGATTCTAAGCGATCAAACTTTTTGGCGATCGTACAAGCGATCGCAGCGCGAGAGTGCCTCAGCTACTGAAGAAGGTACCTCGCGCTAGCCACATACAAACATCACTCCCACTGATATTTATGTCTTCTGCTGAATTAAGCGAAAGTCCTTCAAGGTTGGCTGTTGGACAAGCCGGCCGTATCTTGTTATTGGAAGGTGAAGACCTGTTGCGGGAAATGCTAGCTTTAGCCCTTAAAGAACAGGGCTATGAGGTGGTGGTTACTAGCGACGGGCGCAACGCCCTGCCTTCTGTACAGGCTGCTGCGTCATACCACGGTGAATTTGCCTTCAACCTGTTAATCATGGATTCTATTAACGGTTTGGATCTGTGTCGAATGTTACGGCATCAAGGAAATCCCGTCCCTATTTTGATTATCGGTGCTAGAGGAAGTGCCAACAATTGCGCTTTTTACCTAGAAGCCGGATCGGATGATTATCTGACTAAGCCTTTTGGAATGCGGGAGTTTATCGCTCGCTGTCGGGCGCTGATGCGACGCCAGCGCCTCGGTCAGTTGCGACAACCGATGATGCTGCAATATAAGAGCATAACTCTGTATCCTGAAGAGTGCCGCGTGTTGGTTCGTGGTCTGGAAGTGAAATTTTCTCCTAAACAGTTTCGCTTACTAGAACTATTTATGAGTAATCCCCGGCGAGTTTGGTCTCGCGATCAGTTGCTGGAAAAAATTTGGGGCCAAGATTTTATCGGAGACAGCAAAACAGTTGACGTTCACATCCGCTGGCTGCGCGAAAAGTTGGAAATAGATCCGGCCCAACCGGAATATATCATTACGGTACGCGGGTTTGGCTATCGATTTGGTTAAATTATTAAATCAGTTGTAGGGTGGTAAATTGCAGTCGAATAGACAAATAAGGACACAAAAATGTTGTGTCCTTATTTGTCTATGGAGGGTGGGCTATACAATAGCTTGGAGGTGCAACCAGTAGAGCTATTCCAGCGACTGTTGCTGTTCTCTTTTACTCGCTCGCGATCGGTATAAACTCACATATTGCAGCATTTTCAAGAACAGGCAAGATGCCTGTTCCACAAAGAGTGAATTTTCTTTCTTGTGGAACAGGCATCTTGCCTGTTGCTGATGCAAAATGCCTGTTCCACAAAGAGTGAATTTTCTTTCTTGTGGAACAGGCATCTTGCCTGTTCATAAAAAGCTTATTGAGAATGCTGCAACATCTCAGTATAAATCAAAACTCCCCCGTCCACTGCCAACAATCAAGTTTAGAGCAATCTCCTGCAACCGCAACAGCCGCCACCATATCTGAACTAGGAATTAATTCAATTAAAGACCATTGCGATGCTTCTTCGGGGCTGTCTTCAACATTTAACAGCGCAGCAGGTTCTCCTGGTGCGAGGCTGACATCAAACTGATTCAGGGGAATAGAAAGTCCTTTACCAACTGCTTTGATATAGGCTTCTTTGCGAGTCCAGCAGGTGAAAAAAGCTCTGGGTTGGAGATGTTCTGGGAGCGAAAGCAACACAGAATATTCTAAGGGTGAAAAAAACTTTTCAGCAATCTCCTGACAAGGAAAGTTGGGATTTATGCTTTCAATATCGACACCAATATCTCGATTTTTGGTAATCGCAATTAGAGCCATGTTTCCTGAGTGAGACAAATTGAAACGCAGGGTGTTTCCACCTTGGGCGACGATGAGAGAAGGCTTGCCGTAGGGATTGTACTCAAAGCGTAAAATGTGAGAACTTATGTTAAGATAGCGACTCAGAATTGCTCTCAGCGCGCCACGACTCACAATAAATTGCGATCGACCTTTGGGAAAGTGAAAACCCTCGGCTTTTGTCCGCTCGTCGGTAGAGAGAGTCTGTTGTAAACTCTGCAAGCAAGATTCTGTTTGAGTCAGAGAGACGCGCCAAACATGAATTTCGCCCAGATCCAATATCAGGTTTTGCGGTGGGGACTTCCACGAATCAAAAGCAGCAATCATGTATTTATCTTTTTTTCTGAGTCACCTCATTCAGCATTCCCAGAAACAGGCAAGATGCCTGTTCTACTTTTGTTCTACTTTGAGAAACAGGCAAGATGCCTGTTCTACTTTGAGAAACAGGCAAGATGCCTGTTCTACTTTGAGAAACAGGCAAGATGCCTGTTCTACAATAGATAAATTTCAATCCCAAGAATCAATTAATCCAGGTTTGTACAACTTTTCCTGCTAATTGCTGTCCCAACCAAGGCGTATTTGCCGATCGCGACTTCAGACTTTGCCCGTCAACAGTCCAACTCATTTCCGGGTCGAACAAAATCAGCTCAGCAGAGACTCCCGGTGCAACCGTGAGGGGGGTTTGTCCGATACAAACGGCAGGGCCTGCGCTCAACACTCGCCACAGTTGCAAAGCCGAAAATTCGCCGGTTTCTACCAGTCCGTGCCATAGCAAAGGCAAAGCTAATTCTAAGCCGATCGCCCCAGGCGGACTATCAGCAAAAGCCACAGTTTTCTCCTCATAAGTATGCGGGTTGTGGTCGATCGCGATCGCATCAATTACGCCATCTTTCACAGCTTGAATCAACGCTAATTGGTCGCTGAGATTGCCCAACGGCGGTTCTAGGCGTAAATTCGGATCGTAGGGCAACGAAGCAGTCAGAGCATTTTTCCCGCCGGAATCTTGAGAGTTTCCTGAAATTGCCCCGACATTCAACAGCAAGTGCATCCAAGTCACACTCGCAGTCACCGGCAAACCCCGCGCCTTCGCATCTCGAATCAATTCCACGCTGCGCGCCGTAGAAACGCGCATAATGTGAACCGGAGTTCCCGCAGATGCCACCAACTCCAGGATTGCCGCCAAAGCCGAAGTTTCTGCACTCGCCGGAATTCCAGGCAAACCCAAGCGCACCGACACCGCACCCTCCCGCGCCGCCCCGTTTCCTGCCAAAGTTCGATCGCACGGCCACAAAGCCACAGACTTGCCCAAAGGCTGGATATACTCAAGCAAACGCCTCACCAGAGCCGGATTAGACAGCGGCAAACCGTCTGCAAAACCCACCACTGCACAGGAGGCCAGCTCGCCCAACTCGGCCATCTGCTGCCCTTTAACGCCGGCTGTCAGCGCGCCCCAAAAATACAAGCGGGGCAGCCCCGGCCGCAAATTGCGGATATGTTGCTGCAACAAAGCTAAACCGGCCAAATTGTCAACAGGCGGCGAAGTATCCGGCAAAATCGCCACTCGCGTAAAACCGCCAGCCGCCGCAGCCTGCATCAAAGATTCCAGCGTTTCTCGATCCTCAAAACCCGGTTCTCCGCTGTGACTGTAGATATCAGTTAGCCCCGGCCCCAAAATCAGTCCCTGACAATCCCGCACTTCTGTGTCAGCGGGAAACTCAGCAATTTTTTCCTCAACTGCTTTGATATTACCTTCAGCAATCAGAATATCAGCGATGCGATCGCTCCCTGAAACTGGATCTAGCACTCGTACATTTTGTAGCAGTTCGCGGCTCATATAACAGAAGGAAGTTCGGCAACGGATTATGTAACGGATGTAACGGATGTAACGGATGTAAAGGATAGAAAGAAGAAGGAAGAAGGAAGAAGCAATCCAGCGCATTAGTTTCAGGAATTAAGAACTTCCTAAGCGTCGGGCGCGGTTGTTATCAAAATTCAAACATTTTTCAGGCGGGCGAAGCGTAGCGGTGGGCGTTCCTTCCGCTACGGGTTCGCGATCGGCACTTTACTAATTAGAGTGCTCCGGCTGCTGTTTTGTCAAAAACGCCGCCGCTCAAATGAGTTGTGACATTCATCGCCTGCAATACCGGCAAACCATCGGGGCCGTGGGGATAATCAATCACGCTAACGGCTCCGTTTCCTTGTTTGAATTTCCAGAAATGTTCCGGTTCCAAACCGAATAGGTGGCAGAGAATAGCTTTGTTAATGGCATCGTGAGCAACGACAATTCCAGTACCAGAAACAGATTGTACGATTTCTCGCCAAGCCGCGATCGCCCGATCCCAAACTTGCTGCAAATTCTCTCCTTCGGGCATTTGGACTTTTTCAGGAGATGTTTTCCATTCCTGTAGCAAACCCGGATAGGATTGTTCGATTTCTGATTCAAACTTTCCTTCCCAAAGTCCGTGGCTAATTTCTCTCAAGTCGTCGCGGAGTTCTAGTTGCAAACCGCCGTGATGTTGGAGAATAATTTCCGCAGTTTCTTTCGGGCGCAGCATCGAACTGCTAATCGCAAAATCTAATTTTACATTCTTGAGAAATTCTGCTGCCCGCCGAGATTGTTCGCGGCCGTTATCGTTGAGAGGTACGTCTATTTGCCCCTGAAATTTACCTGCTTTATTCCAGTCGGTTTCGCCGTGACGCACCAGCAACAATCGCGGGCCTTGGTGTCCGTCCCTCGGTTTGGGAAAAATTTCCCCGGTATGGGAAGTTAAATTCACTGACTCTAATTGAACTGGAACTTTCTTTTTTTGCTCTTCAATTGCGTCGTTGGTAACAGGGGAGGTTCCAAAATTAATTACGCTAATTCCGCAATTTGACTGTTGGATTGATTGATAGTAATCTGGGGTAATTTCCGAGGCGGTGGCGATGAGAGCGCGGTTGATTCCGTTGTGACCTACTACTAGAATTGTGCCGTCTTGGTGACGCGATAAAAGTTCTTGCCAAAAATGACGGGCGTTAGCAAAAACGGCTAATACGGGAAAGTGTTCGATTTCTCCGTCAGCAGATGGCAGTTTCATGGAAAATTTGTCGGGCTGTCTTTGCCACTGCTGATATGCTTCGGGGAATTTGTCTATAGCATCTTGCCGCAGCATTCCTTCCCACAGAGGCAAATCGATTTCCATCAAATTATCAGTTGGTTGGAGTTGTGGCGGATTTGTCAAGCGCGACAGGATGATTTCCGCTGTTTCTTTGGCTCGTTGCAGGGGACTGGTATAGGCGGCATCAAAGGCGATACTGCTGAGTGTGTCGCCTACTTGCAGGGCGGCGCTGCGGCCTGCTTCTGTCAAAATCGATTTATCGAGGCGGCCTTGGATGCGGCGTTCTTGATTGTATGTGCTTTTGCCGTGACGGACTAAGATAATGCGAGTCATTCGATTTTAGATTTTAGATTTTAGATTTTAGATTTAGCCTGTTACTGCGCTTCGGGTGCGGGGTGCACGCCTTACCCAGTATTCGGGTGCGAGGCGAGTCAAAAAGATGAGCCAGTGAAATTTTACCAGTTGTCGGGATACTCTCGTCTGCAACGACCTATGATTAAAGACGGAAAAGATTTAGCCACGGATTCGCGCGGGACGGAAAACGAGGAATGACACTGAAGCGGGTTATTTTAGGTATTTTAACGGCGATCGCGATCGCCCTGGTCGGTTTATCTTTACTTGCTAGTTGGAATCAGCCGCAAATTCAAAGCCGGCTGGAACTCTACCAGACAAATTTGCTGCTGCACGCCTCGGAGTGGCAAGGAGAAAATAATCAGAGTGCTAATTTAAGTTCGGCGCGCAACAATATTGTCGGTGCAGATCCTTTAAATACGGCTTTGACGCAATATCAAGAAGCGCGAGACTCGACTCGCAAAACTCTCGAAACATCTCAAGCACAAGTTAAAGAAATTCAGTCGGCAATTGCCTCTAAGTCTGAGGATAATACTCTGAATTTGGCTCAAAATAAGGCGGCGTCCGAGTCGATCAAGCAACAGTCAGTGCTGCTAAACGAACTTGACTTGCGATTGGGAATTTTGCAGGCAAGCAGTGGTAAAACTGAGGCGGCGATCCAAACTTGGAAAGATTTAGTTGAGCGGTACAACACTCAAATTGATTACGATTCTGCGGCGGTAACTGCTAAAGTTTTAACTGGAATTTGGAGCAATCCGGCTCAACTGCTGCCGGATGCCGAGCAGAACATTCAAAAGTCTTTGGATGGCTGGTTTCGCTATCGCGCTCTCGCTCAACTTTACAAGCTGCAAGAACGTTCTAAAGAGCTGGTGGCGCTGCAAGCAGCAGAGCAAGTAACAGCCCAGCAAGCTGTAGAAAAGTTGGCAATTATTGTCGGCGTTCCGGCTATTTCGCTTTGTCTTGGCACGGTTTTGCTGGTTGGTTTGAGCCTGCAGTGGCTGTTGCAGCGGCAGCAGTTAGATACAGCAGGTTCCGGCCCGGTGTTGGCGCGAAATGCAAGCTTGACTTGGGATGTGCCTTGGGATGGCGAGATTGTTTGGCAGGTGCTGGTGGTCGGCTTTTTCTTTGTCGGGCAAATCTTGATTCCCTATTTGCTGCTGCCTGTTTCTCTGGCTGTTTTAAAACTGAATCCTGCTACTTTTGACCCGCGCGAGAAGGCTTTTTATATCTTTGCTACTTATTTGTTGCTGTCGGCGGGGGGGCTTTCGGTACTGTATTTTTCGGTGAAGTCTTTTTTGCCTTTGCCTGATGGTTGGTTTCGGATTAATTTGCGGGGAAATTGGTTTTTGTGGGGTTTTGGCGGCTATTTTGCGGCTTTGCCTTTGGTGGTTTTGGTGTCGCTGATCAATCAGCAGTTATGGCAGGGACAAGGCGGCAGTAATCCGATTTTGCCGATCGTTCTCGAAGGTAGGGATAACGTGGCTTTGGCGGTGTTTTTCGGCACTGCTGCGATCGCGGCTCCGGTTTTTGAGGAAATTGTGTTTCGGGGCTTTCTACTGCCTTCTCTGACTCGCTATTTGCCTGTTTGGGGGGCGATCGCAGCTTCTGCTTTCTTGTTTGCTGTGGCTCACTTGAGTGTGTCTGAGATTCTGCCTTTGGCGACTTTGGGTGCGGTTTTGGGGTTTGTGTACACGCGATCGCGCAATCTACTTGCTCCTATGCTTCTCCACAGTCTTTGGAACAGCGGTACTCTCCTGAGTCTGTTTCTTTTGGGCGGCGGCGCGAGTTAATTGGGGCGGTTGTTAATAATTGTGAATTAACCGAGTTTTTTTGACAGTTTTCGTGCGGGCGATCGACTCTTGCCAAAAACAGCAGTAGGGTGCTCGGTGCGCCCCTGATATCTAGGCCGGTACAATAACCGGAACTCCCATAGGGGCGGGTTCACATTAATCTGTAATATTAGCCACAGATCCAGATAGACCCGCCCCGGTTCCTTACTTTAGCGGAAAAACAGGGTTTAAGATGGAAGTAATATCTTGTCGGCTGATGATTGAGAGACTCACGCGGGCGATCGCACCCAGCGGAAGTTGACAATCCGGCTAATTTATAGCTAAATTTTAATTTAGGATGAGGCTTAAACCCATGAGCAATTTGAACAGCCGCAACTTAGAGGGAACGCCGAGTTGGATGCGTTTCGCACCCTACGCAGCCTTGGGTCTGTTAATATTTTCTTTCAATTCAGGCAGCGAACTCAATTATTTCTTGAGAGGCTACTTGGTCATTATACAAGCTCAAGCCGGTATTGTTCTGCTGTATTTTGCGATGTCTAAGTTTCGCAAAAACCCAAATAAATGAGTAAAAATTAGTAACATTACTTAGCTCGATCGTTCAAGGTCGTGCATTCAAAGTCGATGGCGGAAGTTAAAATAAAAAACTGGGGAAAGTAAAAATGGTAAAAGATAAAACCGTAGCAGTTCTGTTAGCTTTCTTTGTAGGAGGTTTCGGAATTCACAAATTTTATTTGGGCAATAACTTAGCAGGGGTATTATACTTGCTATTTTCTGGGACATTAATTCCGTTCGTGATCGCATTTTTCGATTTTCTTGGACTGCTGCTGATGTCGGAACAAGCTTTTCAGGTTCAGTACAATGGCGGCACGTTGCCGTCTGGGTATGTCCTCAGAGCGGCAAAAGATGTAACCGGGGCGATCGGCGAATTGAAAAAACTTTACGATATGGGCGCAATTACCGCCGAAGAATATGAAGAAAAACGCCAAAAACTGTTGCGAGAATTGTAATTTGCGAAGGAAGTTCGGCAACGGATTATGTAACGAATGTAACGGATGGAAGGAAGAAGGAAGAAGGAAGAAGGAAGAAGGTAGTTCGGCAACGGATTTTGTAACGGATGTAACGGATGTAAAGGATAGAAGGAAGAAGGAAGAAGGTAGAAGGTAGAAGAAAGCCCACTATTAAAAAAGTGGGAGTGAAATAAGTAAGTGTGAGATCACAACTATTATTTAAGGATAAAATTAAAGTGTCTCAAGATTTATACTGGCTACGTCAAACTCCCAACTGGGTGTGGTATGCTTTTATTCCCTACTTCGGCGGATTGGCGATCGCCTATGCAGGCCAAAAGTCAAATATTCGTAGTTGGATGGGATGGGGTGTTGCCATTACTTTAGCAGCACTAGCGGTATCTTCTTCAACTAATTTGGGTACGATCGTGTGGATTGCTCAAATTGTTACTGCTTTTAGTTTGAAAAAGCGCTATCTCATCAAAACCGCACCCAGAGGTTTACTGGTTCCGGCGAGTGCGACGAATGCCGAAGAATTGGCAAACGTGCGCGGCAAAATAGATATTAACGAGTGTACCAAAGACGATATGGTCAGAATCTTGGGTTTGCCGATCGTCTACGCCAACGATATTGAATCTCTGCAAAACGAAGGCTACATTTTTACCTACGCCGAAGAGTTATCAGAAATAGCAGGAGTTCCCGAAAGTCACGTCAGACGCATCGCTCCGATGATTTGCTTCAGCTACAATTATCAAAAAGAATCGCAGTTTACTTGGAAACGGTTAAATATTCTTTCGCCGGAAGAGTTAATCGCCAGCGGTTTAGATCGATATGTTGCGGAAAAAATAGTTAGAGAAAGGCAGAGAAAAGGCGCTTACAAATCAGTTGTCGAAGTCAAGCGGCGGACGGGACTGCCTTTTGATTCATACCGCCATATTTGTTAATTTACAGTTGTTAAGTAAGTCCAAAGCCAAAAAAACAATAATATGCGATCGAACCTTGTAGGGCCGGGTTTGACCAACAATAATTGCCTAAAACCAATCATCTCGTAAACCCGCCCCCGCCCAACTAAAAAGTATTATGACGACAAAATTAGAAGTAGAACGACAAAAATTGTATGATACAGATTACCTGAGATGGATTGAAACTACTGTGGAAAAGTTGCGGGATCGCGACTATTCAAACATCGACTGGGAAAATCTGATTGCAGAAATAGAAGACATGGGGCGAAGTGAACGCCGGAGTTTAGAGAGTAATCTGGTTGTAATTCTCCTGCACTTGCTTAAGTGGCAATTTCAACCGGATCAAAGAAGCGGTAGTTGGAAAGGCAGCATTGCCGAACATCGCAGACGCATTCGCAAAGCTATCAAAGATTCCCCCAGTCTCAAACCATATCTTGAAGAGGTATTGACTGAATGCTATGCGGATGCAGCAGAACAAGCAATTGCTGAAACTGGATTGCCTGTAGAAACGTTTCCGCAATTATGTATCTACACTTCGGTCGAGGTTCTAGATTCTGAATTTTTGCCAGATTTTCTGGCAGATGAGATGATTCAAGGGTAGTATGGCAAAAAACTCGATCGCCTCCTGGTAATTGACATTCAATGCACCGGCTGGCAAAAATCTCCCCAAGCAGGCGGGCCCAGCAAAATTATTAAAAAAAGTATTTATCCTCTTGACATTTACACAGAATAATGATATTAAAATAAGTTGATGAAACCCGTACTTTTCCCTAGCATTAACTCCAAGACGGGGTAAGTTTTCAAGACGATGCCTTAAATATCAGTGGTATCCTATCAGAATTATTATTGAAACGCAGAACGACACAATAGTAGCAGTACCGCTAACATCACACTTATGTCTGACTCTCCTCCCTCCCCAATCTCCCCAGAATCTGCACCGGAAAGTGCTGCTACCGAAAACCGCAGTTCCAAAACTCGGCAACTGTTGGGCATGAAAGGGGCCGCTAGCGGGGAAACTTCCATCTGGAAGATTCGCTTGCAATTGATGAAACCGATTACCTGGATTCCCCTGATTTGGGGCGTGGTGTGCGGGGCGGCCTCTTCTGGAAACTATGTTTGGAATCTAGAGAATTTCTCGATCGCAGCAGCTTGTATGTTGATGTCAGGGCCGTTGCTGACCGGGTACACTCAAACTTTGAACGATTTTTACGATCGCGAAATCGACGCCATTAACGAGCCCTACCGTCCAATTCCCTCCGGGATTATCTCGATTCCCCAAGTAGTAACGCAAATTTTGGTATTATTAGCCGCTGGTATTGGGGTGGCTTATGCTCTAGACTTGTGGGCGGGTCATGAATTCCCGATAATGACTGTTTTGACTCTCGGCGGCGCGTTTCTAGCTTATATCTACTCTGCGCCCCCGCTGAAACTCAAGCAGAATGGCTGGTTGGGAAATTATGCCCTGGGTGCTAGCTACATTGCCCTGCCTTGGTGGGCGGGTCAAGCTTTGTTTGGTACACTAGATCCCACGATTATGATTTTGACCCTGTTTTACAGTTTGGCTGGGCTGGGAATTGCGATCGTCAATGATTTCAAAAGTGTTGAGGGCGATCGGCAATTAGGGTTAAAATCTTTACCAGTGATGTTTGGCATCAGCACCGCAGCTTGGATTTGCGTTTTGATGATCGACATCTTTCAAGCTGGGATTGCAGGCTATCTGATCAGCATCCACCAAAACCTTTACGCTGTCATTCTGCTGCTGCTGATAATTCCCCAAATTACTTTTCAGGATATGTACTTTTTGCGTAATCCCCTGGAAAATGATGTTAAATATCAGGCAAGTGCTCAGCCTTTCCTGGTTTTGGGTATGCTGGTAGCAGCCTTGGCACTGGGTCATGCGAGTTAAGCAGAGTTTTGAGGTTTGAGTTAAAAAATTTTGAATTAAAAAAATCTAATTCACTTCTCAAAAAAATACCAAGTTCTGCAGCGTTAAGAAAAGTTTTGAATTTTGAGTTTTGAATTAAAAACTTTTTAATTCAAAAAAACTAATTCAAGGCAGCGTGTTATTCAAGAAAAAATGTCGAATTAAAAATTAAGAATTGAAGAAGGCTAGCTTTTTTAATTTTTAATTTTTAATCGGACTTGATGAGGTTTGAAGGTCTGATCGTGGCAGAATTTTTCTCAAATATCAAAGATACATTGAGCAAAGTCACTAACGCAATAAGCGGTAATTCCGATCGAGAACCGCCGAAGGCAGCGAAGGGCAATAAGCTCAACTCGCCGGAATCCGAGGCGGAATTTTCTACACGGACAAGGGATGAGCGCTCCGAGTATGTGGTATCAGAAGATGCTGCATCTCTAGAAGAGTCAGAATATTTAGACTCAGAATATTTAGAGTCAGAATATTTAGAGTCAGAATATTTAGAGCCAGAATACGCTCGATATCCAATAGTCAAACGCAATTGGCAAGGGTTGAAGCGCTTAATTGCTTGGTTGGAAATTGAACCTCAAGTTACCAGCTTGCAAACCAAGGGAAAAGAATTGTTGGGGCCGGGATTAAGTTTGCTGGGAACTAAATCACCCCAAAAATCCGATAGTAGCGAATTGCCGGAAAATAGCGAATCGCAGAACACCCAACTGCAGAGACATACGGAACTACAGGAAATTAGCACACCGCAGGAAAATAGCGCACCGCAGGAAAAAACTAAAAAACGGATCTCCCGCCGCCCTAGATTTTGGATAAGTTTAGGTGTGGTAAGTATAGGCGGGGGCGCTTTAATCTACGGTTTATGGATTTTGTACACCTTAGACAAAGGTTTGCCAGATGTTAACGATTTGTCAGCGTTTAACCGCGACGGAACGCTGACAATTAAGGCAGCAGATAATACGATTTTGTTGCAGTCGGGGCCTGCAACTAGAGATAAACTGAAACTTAAAGAAATTCCCGAACTCTTGGTTCAAGCTTTTATTGCCATAGAAGACCGCCGTTTTTATCAACATCGCGGGGTGGATTATCAAGGTATTGTGCGATCGATTGTTTCTAATTTGATCGCGCGAGATTTAGTGCAGGGCGGCAGTACAATTACGCAACAATTGGCTCGCGTTGTTTTTCTCAATCAGGAAAGAAGTATTAGGCGGAAAGTTCGAGAAGCTCTTTTAGCTCAAAAAATTGAGCGGGAGTTGAGTAAAGAGCAAGTTTTAGAAAGATATTTAAATCTGGTTTATTTGGGTTCAGATGCCTACGGAGTGGCAGATGCAGCGTTGGTTTTCTTTAGCAAAACAGTCGATAAATTAACTTTGGCAGAGATGGCAACTTTAGCGGGTTTGCCCCCGGCACCGAGCGAATATTCGCCTTTGGTTAATCCCGATATTGCTAAGCAACGCCGCAATCTTGTGCTGCAACAAATGCAGGAAGCGAAGGTAATTACAGAGGCTGAGGCGAAGGAGGCGATGGCGGAACCGATCGCCGTTAAACCAAGTCCGCCGAAGCGATTTAAAGTGGTCGCGCCTTATTTTGCTAGTTACATTCGGAAGGAATTGCCGCGCTATGTTTCTCAGGATGCTTTGGAAGCGGGCGGTTTGACTGTTGAGACGACGGTGGATTTGAAGTGGCAGAAAATAGCGGAAAAGGTGGTTAAAGATGCGATCGAAGTTGATGGCCGCCGTCAGGGTTTTGAACAGGCCGCTTTAGTTTCACTGGACACTAAGACTGGGGAAGTTAAGGCCCTGGTAGGAGGTGGAAATTTTAAGGAAAGTGAATTTAATCGCGCTACGCAGGCTTTGCGGCAGCCCGGATCGACCTTTAAAGGGTTGGTTTATGCCGCGGCGATGGCGGCTGGTTTTTCTCCCTATGACGGTTACGAAGATGAACCAATTATTATCGACGGCTATCAACCGAATAATTATGGCAAAAAATTTAGCGGTTGGCGATCGATCTCTGATGCTTTGACGCGTTCGGTGAATGTCGTAGCTGTGAAGGTGTTGATGGATGTGGGGTTTGAACCGGCGATCAAAGTAGCCAACGATATGGGAATTAAGTCGAAATTGAGTCCGATTTATTCCCTGGCTTTGGGATCTTCAGAGGTGAATTTGCTGGAGTTAACCAATGCTTACGGTACTTTAGCAGCGCAAGGGAATTTTATTGAAGCCCACGGAATTAAGCGGGTGATTAATCAGCGGGGAGATGTAATTTATCAGGCTAATTTTAAACCGAAGCGGGTTTTGGATAAGGATAGTGCTGCGATTACTACTTGGATGTTGGAGGGTGTTGTGCAAGACGGTACGGGGGGGCCTGCTGCTTTAAACGATCGCGCTGTAGCAGGCAAAACTGGTACTTCGGAAAATGTCCGGGATTTGTGGTTTATTGGTTACATTCCACAGGTTGTGACTGGAGTTTGGCTAGGAAATGATGATAATTATCCCACCTGGGGAACTAGCGGTACGGCGGCCTACAATTGGCGCGATTTTATGAGCCAAATTGTTAAGGGAATGCCGGTTGAGAAGTTTCCGAAGTTGCCGAAGTTGGAGGGCCGCAAAGGCAGTATTAAGGCTAAACCGGTGGAGCCTAAGAGGATTATTCGGGGAATGATTGTGAATGAGGATGGTGCGATCGTACCTTACAATCCCAATCCTCAACCCCGGTATCGCCAGTGGGAAGAGCCTGCTTATCAAGAGCCTGCTTATCAAGAGCCTGCTTATCAAGAACCGGGATATTAAACGGGTTTTACCAACAATTGCCACCCGTAGGGGCGGGTTTCACCAACAATAATCGCCTAAAACCAATAATCTCATAAACCCGCCCCCACGATAGCCGTAAATCACCATCTACAAATCTAATCTTGCTTTAGCCTCACCATAAAAAAGCCGTCCATGTGATGTCTGTGCGGCCACACTTTCACCCATCCTTCGGGTGATGGCTGTACGGGTAAATCAATTGTTGGCGGTTCGATTTGCCAGTTAGGATTGTTGTCTAAGAACGATCGAATAACTGTTTCATTTTCCAAGGGATGAATTGTGCAAGTTGCATAAACTAATACGCCGCCGGACTTGACAAATCTCGCTGCATTTGCTAGCAATTCCGATTGCAGTTGAGATTGTTGTTGAATGTTTTCGGGCGTGTGGCGCCAGCGGGCGTCGGCGCGGCGGTGGAGGGTTCCGAGGCCAGAACAAGGTGCGTCTAGTAAAACTCTGTCTGCGAGGTTAACAAACTCTGGAAAATGGCGGCTGTCTCCGGTATGAATTTTAATCGATTTCATCTGGAGTCTGTCTGCATTTTCTTTAAGTTTTTTGAGTCTGCTGGCGGTTTTATCGCAGGCATAAATAGTGCCTTCATCCTGCATTAATTCGGCGCTGTGGGTGGTTTTTCCTCCCGGCGCGGCGCAGGCGTCGATGATAGTTTCCCCTGGCTGGGGCCCTAGTAAATGGGTGACTAATTGAGCGCTGCTGTCTTGGATTGTCCACCAACCTTCGCTGTATCCGGGGAGGTTTTGAATTGCGCCGATGCTGCCATTTAGTCTTAATGCTTGTGGCAAGTGTGGGATTCTGCTAGTTGAGATGTTGTGGGTTTTGAAGGCAGCTTCGATTTGGGCGATCGAGCTTTTTAAGGGATTGATTCTCAGGTCAATTGTGGGGGATTGGTTGAACCATTCACAGAGTTGTTCGGTTTCAGTTTCGCCTATTTGTTCGATCCACAATTTTACCAGCCATTCGGGGAAGCTGTGCAGAATTCCTAGGCGTTCGACGGTTGATTTATAATTAGTAACTGTTAATGGGTTTAAGTCGTTATCTGTTAAACGGATGTATTGGCGCAACAAACCGTTGACAAAACTGCTGAGTCCTGAAAATCCGTTTTCTTTTGCTAGTTGAACGGTGGTGTTGACGGCGGCGGAGGGGGGAATCTGGTTGAGATATTCGAGTTGATATAAACCTAAATGTAAGATGGTGCGGAGTTCGGGCGGTTGTTGGGAGGATTTTTTTGTTGCTAGTTTGTCGATGATGAAGTCGATCGATCGCATTCTCCTGACGCTACCGTAAACTAATTCTGTGACTAAACGCCGATCGAGGTCGTTGAGTTGAGAATTGCTGAAAGCGCGATCGAGGGCGGCATCTGCGAATGCACCTCGGCGGTGGACTTCGCGGAGTGCGAGAAAAGCTATTTGGCGGGGATTTTGCATAATTAAGATATGGGGGTCTAGAAACCGGGTTTTTTACGATAAGACGCGTTACAGCCCGCAGATTTGGTGAAAAACCCATTTTCCGATCGCCCGTGATTCGAGGACTATTATAATCTCAAATGTCCTCTGGATTGATGCCCATTTCTCGGAGTTTTTCTGAAAGGCGATCGGCTTTTTGCTGTACTAACTCTTTCTCCTGTCGTTCTTGTTCCATTTGTTGCTGTGTTAATTCCATTTGTTGCTGTGCTAATTCTTTTTCTCTTGACAACTCCACATAAGACAAAAACTTCAGTCCGTCAGGCTGATAAATTTCCAAGTCTCCCGATGCAGTTTCAAAACGTATTTCCAAACGCGGACTTACCCAACCTTCTATTGCTTCAATATAGTTGAGTTTTCCGTCACTTCGCACCCAACCCATTAACTCATTATCCTCTGGATCGTAGACATAATATTCTTCGACTCCATAATTCTCGTAGAACTTAAACAGCTTATACATTGCTGTCATTCGATTTCCTGGCGAGATGATTTCAAATACAACTTGCGGCGCAATATTATCTTCAAGCCACTGTTGGTAGGAACCTCTGTCACCTTTGGGTCTGCCAAAGACTACCATAGTATCAGGTGCTTGGCGAGTTTTGTTATCTCCTTCGACGGGATACCACAGCAAATCACCTGCTACAAAGACATTTTCGTTGTCTTTGAATAAGGCATCTATCCCGCCTTGAAGTTTTACGATTAATTGGAACTGTTTGGTATTGTCAGACATGGGTTTTCCGTCGCTGTCTGGGTAGATGATTTCTGCTGAGGTTTTAGTTGGAATTGTTGCGGTCATGGGGATGACTCCATTGCTAGTAGCATCAATTTCTATTTTATACCTATTTTATAGGACTTACGCAGGGTGCCCAGAAACCGGGTTTTTCACGAAAAGACTTCGTTGCCATCGGCAGATTAGGTAAAAAACCAGGTTTCTTTGTCGGAGTGCGTAAGTCCTGTTTTACTTATTCTGGTTTTGTTGACACCAATGGTTCTAATAAATTGCGTTCTTCTATGGGAAGTTCTAGCAAAACTCGTCTGTCCCCCTTTGTTTCCTTATAGCGGACTGCCGCATTCAGCAGGCGGATGGGAATTTGGAATTGTTTGTAGTTGCTGGTTAGTTGTTGCCACAATTCTAACCAAGTGCGTGCGGCTTTGTCACTCACCATTTCTGACATTAGCGCGGGAATATTTCGCACAATTCCCTGTCCTAATATTGAGAGATATTCGTGTTTCTCGTAAACTGCAATTAGGCTGGAAATGCGAGGTTTCCATATTGCTGCATCCTTGTTGGCGAAGAGGTTATTGATAATTAATTCGGCCTCGTGTGCATCAGATTCATCGTCAGATTCAACGCTTTGAAAGGCGTCATCTAAGGCGGCGATACCTTCGTCCCAACGATTCAATCCGAGAATGGGGATAGCGCGGTTGAAGGCATATAAATCTGGCCCAAGTGTGAGGGCGCGATCAAAAGATACTAAAGCTTCTTCATAACGTTGGAGGTTGTTGAGTACATCGCCTCGGGAAACCCAAGTTAAGCGATCGTTGTCGTCAAGTTTGATCGCCCTGTCGTAAGATACTAAAGCTTCTTCATAGCGTTTGAGGTCTTTTAGTATATCGCCTCGCGTAGCCCAAGTTAACGAATCGTTGTCGTCAAGTTCGATTGCCCTATCGTAAGATTCTAAGGCTTTTTCATAATGTTTGAGGTAGTGGAGGAAATCGCCTCGTAAAAGCCAACCCCCTTGATAATTGGCATCAAGTTTGAGCGCCAGATCGTAAGATTCTAAAGCTTCTTCATAGCGGTCGAGGTATTTGAGTATATTTCCTCGCTTAATCCAATCCTGCGGATAATTACTATCAAGTCCGAGCGCCCGATCGAAAGATACTAAAGCTTCTTCATAGCGTTCGAGATTATTGACTACATCGGCTCGCATATACCAAGCTAACTTATCGTTTGGGTCAAGTTCGAGCGCCCGATCGTAAGATGCTAAAGCTTCTTCATAGCGTTTGAGATTGTAGAGGACATTGCCTCCTCCAACCCAAATCTCCTGATAATTGGCACCAAGTTCGATCGCTCGATCGAAAGATACTAAAGCTTCGTCATAGCGTTTGAGGTTATCGAGTACATAGCTTCGTAAAGCCCAAACAGATTGATAATTGGCATTAAGTTCTATCGCCCGATCGAAAGATACTAAAGCTTCATCGTAGCGATCGAGGCTGTTGAGTACAATGCCTCGTAAAGCCCAAGCCCACATATAATTGTTGTCAAGTTCGATCGCCTTATTGAAAGATTCTAAAGCTTCTTCATAGCGTTTGAGGCCGTAAAGCACATTGCCTCGTAAAGCCCAAACAAACTGATAATTGGCACCAAGTTCTATCGCCTTATCGAAAGATGCTAAAGCTTCTTCATAGCGTTTGAGGTGGTAAAGCACATTGGCTCGTAAAACCGAAGCCGACCTATCATTGTCGTCTAGTGCAATCGCTCGATCAAAAGATGATAAAGCTTCATCGTAGCGTTTGAGGTTGTTGAGTAAACCACCTCGTATACGCCAAGCTAACTTATCATTGTCATCAAGTGCTATCGCCCTATCAAAGGATTCTAATGCTTCATCATAGCGTTCGAGATTGTCCAAGCAACGTCCTTTTTCTAACCAATCCCGTGCCTTACCGCGAATGGCCACCAGTTTGTTTACTAGATTCAAAGCCGAAACATAGTCTTTCTTCTCTTTGCAATTTTCAATTTCCTGCACGCAAGCTGCCACGCGAGAGTCTTCACAATCATCTGTTTCCCTTGGCCCAAGCGCACGCAGCAGATATTCTCGCTCGACGACAGCATTAGGCGGTAGTGTTTCCAGACTTAGCTGATACTTCAACTGAGTTTTTTCCCATATATTATCAACTAGCTCTTTCCCGATCGGAATCAATCTTACTCCCAAGCGATCCAATCGTTGTTTCAACTCTTCTTGCGTGTACCACAACCGCAAAAAATCCACAATCAAACTAATCGGCTCGCCCCGATGCTTCTTCACATCCATGCAAAATCGCATCAGCACTTCTTGAAGTTCATAATACGACTCGCGCCCCATCGATTCGCTCGTCACATAACCCATTCCCGACAGTTGTTTAAGTTGGCTGGATGCTGTCTGATGCGTCATAAAACAGCGTTGGGCAATCTCTTTAACCATGACAGCCCCGCGCCGATCGCACAAAAATTCAACTATCTTTCTTTGCTGTGGCGAAAGCCAAGCCATCCGCGCCTGATAGTAGGGCGTCAATTCATCCAGGGTTTGCAAAAACGGTTTCACAAGTCGATCCAGCGAGTCGCGAGTCAGAAATTCCGCAAAAATCATATAAACGCGGTGGTTGCCGCCAGCCAAGTGATGGATTGCTTCAATTCGAGAACGTCCCTTTGGCGTTTCTATGAATAATTCTAGTTCTTTGTTGTCCTCTAATTTAGCGATGTTTTTCAATAAGCCGACAACTTGATCTAAATTTAGCTTGTCTAAATAGTGGCGCTTGAAAAAGTCGTAGAATGGCGCTTTTTTATTGTCTATTCCTTTGAATAAATGCTGAGATGTTGCCAAAATCGTACAGAAAGGATAAATTTCTAAATAGTCTCGGAATTGTTGCTGCCCGCTGTCGCCCAACCCTTCAAACAAGTCATCCAGATTTTCTACAAGTAAAAGGAGAGTGCGATCGCCCGCAAAATCTTTCAGCAATTCTGCTGCTATCTGTTGAGCGCTATCGGGCGATTCACCGTAAAGCGATTCTACCCGATCAAACAATTCAGCCTTGTATTCAGCCGGATATTCTGATTGGAGTGATCGCAAAATTCGCAGGAGCAAATCGAGAAACGACGTGACGCCCCACTCTTCCTCCCGCAACCAAGCAATCAGCACTTTTTCCTGAAAATCCTCCATTTTGGAAACGCGGTGATACATTAGCGAGACTAAGTGCGTCTTCCCAATACCTCGCATCCCAATCAATAGGTGATGCTGCTTGATTGGCTTGAGGATGCTCAACCGGATTGACTCGACTAGCTCGTTTGCCAAATCGTGACGCTGCACCAACATCTCCTCTAAATCTTCGTGCTTCATCAGACTGGGCGTGAAGCGAGAGACAAGTGTACCTTTCATACTGTCAACCCCCTAGATAGTAACTGGGAACGAGAAATTATGGTGGCTCCGTTTTCGATAAAATGCTTGTTGTACAAGGTTTTGAAAGTTTGTAAGTTTAATTTACCATATATTTTATAAATGTACGTTATTTCTATTGTATATTTTTTAAAGCAGTGTTAGACTGCCCTTAACAAGCAAACAAGCGCCCCTAGCTGTAACTAGAGACGCTCTCAATTGCTTATCAGTTTTCGGGAGCCACTGGGTGCAACCAGTAGGACTCTCATGTTGTTTATGGTCTATATAGACCGAGGATTTCTCATGACTAATTATAACAGCGAACAGCTCAATCTGTTCACCCAGCCGATCGCAGTTTCGGTGGAAATGGGCTGCACAGTTGAACGTGCCACCGAATTAGTACAATGCTCAAGAAGCTCAATCTACGATCGGCTAAGGAAAAATAAACCGTATCTGCGGCAGGTTCCCACAGGTACGTGGCAAGTTTACTCTACAGGGAAAAAAGATGGCTCAATTCTTGTGAATGTTGCCTTCATTTATTCTCCAAAAGATAAGAATTGGAGACTTGCTTGAACTCAAATCTCAAGGCTGCGTTAGTCCAAAGCTTAACGCAGCCTTCTGCCTCTTCGGTTGCTGAGGAAAACAGCAAGCAGAGCCTCCAAATCTGCGTCCCCAGGCAGAGCCGGGGAACAAGAAAAAAATATAAAAAATATTCCTTAAGACTTGTTACAATACACAAAACTTCATACTTTCCCCAACACTGGATGACCTTTTTCAACGCCTCCGAACCCCTAATCCGCTGCAAACAGGAACATCTCGACGTACAAGACATCGAAGGCCTGTTGCAACTCCGCTGGCAAATTGGAAATATTACTCTTTTCTCAGGATTTTATACCCGCATCGACCAAACTTTTCTGCTTTGGGGTTTGGTGACAGGGGGGATTTTTTTTACGGCTCAGTTTTTCCCCATCAGTTGGAGCTTTCAGGCGATTCTGTGGTCAACTTTGACTCTAATTGGCACTGCAGTAATGGCCGTTTTAACTTTGTTTTGGGTAAGAGTCGAGCGTGTTAGCTGGATTCTTTACTCTTGGGCGATTTTGATGATAACTGGTTTGGTTCTGACCGATTGCAGTATTTTTGCCGGTTGGGGAGGTTTGTTACTGCACCTTTGCGATTTGTGGTTGGGATTGAGCGCGATCGGCTATTTGTTGACGGGACTCGGTTTGCGATCGCGCACTTTTCTCCTGATTGGACTAACTCATTTATTTAGCATCCCTCTATTAACTTTTGTTGCACCTTGGCAATATCTAACCACAGGCATAATTATGGCCGGCTGTTTGTTGTTATTGTCCGAATTGCAGTGGGATATGCGATCGCCGATCGACAATAGTTTGCTAAGCGCAGAACAGAAAGAATTTAATAGAATTCAACAGCAACTGCGACAGAGTGGCGCGATTGTATCCAAATAAATCACAAATGTAAAGAATTCTGAACGAGTGCTGACACTTTCCACAAATCGTACACAATAGTAAAGATACAGCATCAATAAAAAACAAAGTTTAACCAGAACAGGTGTTTTGCTGTTTTACCTGTGAATCGCCAACCTTAGGGGAACGGTGTCCGGGAGGCGACGGGCTAACAATGCTGTACTTGCGACCATAAAAGTTAATTCCGGTTGAGAGTAGTTGTTAAAACAAAAAAAGTGGTGCAGGGTTTTTACCGTTTCCCCTGCTTCGCAGTCTCTGAGGAGAGGCTAAACCCTCTACTAGAACAGCCCGACGAGATTGACACAGGTTTTGACAGTTGCTCAGACCGATTTTTGAGTTCAGTGTTTAAGAAAATTGAGGAAATGCTCGCTGACGAGCATTGCAGGACTTAGGATTAAATAAGTCCTGCTTTAGTTTAGAAAATTTAAGTTCTGTTTTACTCTGACGTGCGTTTTCGCAATATTTCCCTTACTTCCATTAAAATCTGGCCCAACATATTTTTGCCGCTGCCATCTTTACCGCAACCCCAATAGTAATCAACAGGGGAATTTTCGACTATTTCCTCATCCGCTGTAGCGAGTAAAATTTCTCTAATTTCGGCATGAGTTTCAAATTTTCGGAGTACGGCTTTTCGCATGATATTATCTTTTACTTTTTCCCAATCTTTGCGGAGGGGACGAGAGCGATCGCGCCCCATTTTTGCGGCATCTTTCGGCGTTTTTGCTTGGCGAATTTGGTCGCAATGAGCCGTTTTGGGAAACTTTTGTGCTTGAAAATAATGCTCGGTAGTTGGCCAATATTCTCCGTCTAACTCGAATCCATGACTGGAAAAATTAGAAAAACAGCCGTATTCGCTGGCAGTGGTGTAGAAGTAGATAGCCATAAAGTCTGCGATTTCAATTTCGTTAATAATCTTGGTTTATAGTCAGTTTTACCTCTGTGGATTATCCACTATCTTCAACCGCAAATCAATAGTTTCAAGATAGGAACCGATGTAAGACAGCAGGGCATAGATAAATACTATCACCCCTACCATTTCCAAAATTTCCTCAACAGAAGCCAACAAACCGTATATCAAGTTTCGCTGGCCAACCGCATCTGCATAATAGCCACAAACCATTTCCATGCCAAGTGCTCCACCGACATATATACTGCCTGCCAGTAAAAATAAATCCCTTGTTTTTCGGGGTAGGTGCCGGAGAAACTGGAGATAAGCCAGCGCAGTAACCGCAACAAAAATCGCCCCCGGAATTACCCAAATGAAGTAAAAAATTCCCCCTAAATCCAGTGCTTTTCGCAAGTCGTTAATAATTAATATTTCGTGCAAACTCAAGATTTCATCTAAAGAAAAAAATACAAAGATGAACGCCAGCGCTTTCCAGTGCCCAAAATAGCGATCGCTCTCCTTCTTCTTAGCACTAGCAATAATACCTAGCAAAATCGCGCAAAACAGCAAAGTAAATGACGAGTACCACGAAGGATAATTTATCTCTCTGTCTAAATTAAATAAATTGATCCAGCGTTCTTGATAGTTAAAACCGTACCGCAGAACTTGTACGATGCAACCAGCAACAGCAAAGAAGAGCACCCAAATGCTGAGAGAGAAAGCAACTCTCTTCGGCGAAACAGAAATAATGAATTTCATCAAATTTTTGATAAACTAGAACAAGCAAAATCAAACTATAAAGTAAAAAGTAAAAAATGGCAATAGCGGCGCAATCCGTCCCCTCGGATTTTTATCTACAAAAAATTACCAATCACTGACAATGCACGTTCAAATTGAAACTTTCACTGTCCGCAAGCGGTTTGCCCTTACCATCAGCCGCGGTACAACAGCCCAAAGTACGAATTTATGGGTAAAATTAGCACACGAAGGCATCGAAGGTTGGGGAGAAGCATCGCCTTTTTCCACAGGTTCTCGGCCCCAAACTACGGAAATTCTGCTAGCCGCATTGCAGGAAGTTGCACCGCTGCTAGAAAAGTTTACTCCGTTCGATCGCCAAAAAATCGAACAAGTATTAACAGAGGTCAACTTACCCTCAGCCGCCCGCGCCGGCATCGACATGGCAATGCACGACTGGCTGGGCAAAAAAGCAGGCTTGCCGCTGTGGAAAATGTGGGGATTAGATCGATCGCGCATCGTCCCCACCTCGGTCACGATCGGCATTAATTCGCCCTCTGGTGCCAGAGAAAGAGTGCGCGATTGGTTTGGGAAAGATGCGACAGATCCAGGAAGCATCAAATACCGCGCCGTTAAGATTAAATTAGGAAATCCCGCAGGAATCGAAGCCGACAAAGCTATGTTAATAGCAGTGCTAGAGGAAGCACCAGCTAACATTCAAATCAGTGTAGATGCTAACGGCGGTTGGAGTTTGACCAGTGCGATCGAAATGTGTCGTTGGCTGGAAAAATACCAGATAAATTATGTCGAACAGCCGCTTTCACCTGTCGCAGATATGGAGGAATTCTCAGAACTGTACCGTCAATCGCCCCTGCCAATTTTTGCTGATGAAAGTTGCTTTAATAGTTCCGATATACCCAAGCTAGCGCACTGCGTTCACGGCATCAATATCAAAATGATGAAGTCAGGCGGATTGACTGAAGCAATGCGGATGATTCACACAGCCAAAGCCTGCAATTTGCAAGTAATGTTCGGCTGCTATTCAGATAGCGCGATCGCAAATACAGCAGCCGCACAACTTTCACCGCTAGCTGACTATTTGGATTTGGACAGTCACTTAAATTTATTAGACGATCCTTTCACCGGTGCGATCGTCGAAAATGGGTGTTTGTTGCCAAACGGGCGATCGGGATTGGGAGTGCAGCGAGTTGAGATTGTAGAATAGAAGTATCGCTCAAAACACATCTGGAGATAGTATGATGCCAGTGGAATCAATAGGAGAGCAAATTGATAGAGAAGCCAAGCTTTTTTTTGAAGAACATAAACCACCGACTGATTTAATTTTTGATGATGGTGCAGAAATGGAAAGCAACCGCCACCGTATAGCAATGACCGTTTTAATCCGTTCCGTAGAACAAGGTTTAGCTAACCGGAACGATTTTTTTGTCGGTGGCAATATGTTTATTTATTACAGCGCTAAACAGATTCGCAATCAGGATTTCCGAGGCCCGGATTTTTTCGCTGTGTTGGGTGTTGACAGCAATACTTCCCGACAAGGCTGGGTAGTTTGGGAAGAAAACGGACGTTACCCGGATGTCATTGTGGAACTGCTGTCGCCGTCAACGGCAAATCAGGATACCGGCAAAAAAAAGGATATTTACGAGCAGGTTTTTAGAACTCCTGATTACTTTGTTTTCGATCCTTTCGAGCCGAATTCTTTGCAAGGATGGCGTTTAGATGCCCACCTGCGCTATCAGCCGTTAGTGCCCAACGAACAGGGTTGGTTGTGGTGCGAAACGTTAGGTTTTTGGTTGGGAACTTGGGAAGGAATTGTCGATCGAGAAACAGCGACTTGGGTGCGTTTTTTCGATGAATCTGGCAATTTAGTTTTGTTGCCGGAGGAAGCCGCTCAACAACAAGCCGAAGCCGCTCAACAACAAGCCGAAGCCGCTCAACAACAAGCGGAACAGGAACGCCAGCGAGCCTCGCGACTAGAGGCCAGATTGCGAGAATTGGGAGAAGATCCGAATGATCTTACCATGAACCCAAATCACAGCTAACACCCAATCGATTTTAGATTTTAGATTTTAGATTTTAGATTGAAGCTAAAATCTAAAATCGCCCGTCTCAAAAGTGAACCAATGACTAAAAATTATTCGATCAAAAATGGCAAAGTTGCTATCCTGCTGCACGAGGGAATTATCGGTTCTTCCGGCAAAACAGGTTTAGCATTTTTGCGCTACAGCGAAGCACAAATTGTAGCAGTAATAGACCGCCAATGTGCCGGACAATCTTTACCTGAATTAACGGGCATTCCTCAACAAGTACCGATAGTTGCTTCCGTTGCAGAAGCACTGCAATTTGCGCCGGATATTCTGCTAATTGGTATCGCTACTTCCGGCGGTGTTTTGCCTGCGGAATGGCTGCCAGAAATTAATCAAGCGGTAGCAGCAGGTTTGTCAGTTGTCAACGGTTTGCACGCGAAACTTGCACCTTTGATAACAGTTCCGTTAACCGAAAATCAATGGATTTGGGACGTGCGTCAGGAACCGAAATCTGTCGGTGCGATCGCCTCTGCCGCCGCTGCTAAATTAAGCTGCCGCCGCGTGTTAACTGTCGGCACAGATATGAGCGTCGGCAAAATGTCAACCAGTCTGGAACTTAATCGCACTTGCTTGCGGCGAGGTTTGCGTTCCAAATTTTTGGCAACCGGACAAACTGGTTTAATGATTGGAAATGAAGGCATTCCTTTGGATGCAGTGCGAGTTGATTTCGCCGCTGGTGCTGTCGAACAAATGGCGATAAAATTGGGTTCTGAATGCGATATTCTGCACGTAGAAGGGCAAGGTTCGCTATTGCATCCGGGTTCGACGGCGACTCTGCCGCTGTTGCGGGGTTCGCAGCCAACTCACTTAATTTTAGCGCACAGAGCCGGACAAACTAGCATTCGCAATCACCCGCACGTATCGATTCCCAGGTTATCAAAAGTGGTGGAATTGTACGAAATGGTAGCCGCTGCTGCGGGTGCTTTTACAGGGGGAAAAGTGAGGGCGATCGCCCTCAACACTCATCACTTAAATGAGGCAGATGCGCTGTTAGCAATAGCTGAAGTTGAAGCCGAAACGGGATTGCCTTGTACCGATCCGGTAAGGTTGGGCGCGGAGGTTTTGTGGGAGGCGATCGACAGTTGATATGCTAGAATACATACCAACTAATAAATAACTAGATAAAACTATGACACCAAGCATTCAAGCAAAAACACTGACCCTGCACGATGTCAAAACAAAATTTAACTTCCAACTTTGTGAAGACGAGCAATTCTTCCGGGAGTGGATTGACGATTTACCAGAAATTACTGATGAAGAAAAGCGATATCTAGACAAAGTAAAGGCTGGCTATACTAACAGTGCCGACCACTCCATGATAGAAGATACCGTAAAAATGGTGGTACTTGCTCCATTGCTCTTTTTAGCAGATTTATACCTGAATCCATTTCATATAGAAGCAGAAAAATCGGTGGAAATTGTCACCGTGGATGAAGGTATACTTGTCAGAGGAAGTATTGATGTTCTGCTTTTAATTGAATCTTTTTGGGTGGTTGCTATCGAAGCGAAGCGAGCACAATATTCCGTTGAAGCTGGACTTCCTCAGTTACTATTTTATATGCTGAATGACCCCAGTCCAGAACCAGTAACATTTGGGCTTCTGACAAATGGTAGCAGTTTTCGATTTATCAAAGTGACCAAAGGAGACATACCGGAGTATGCCGTGTCTAAACTTTTCGATATTGGGAGTCCAGGAAACGAACTTTACGAAGTCTTTCGCATTTTGAAGCGGCTAGCTGGTATAATTTCGAGTAACACATCTTCTACTTAAATACATAATAAGGCTGTTGAGAACTCAAACTAAACGAGACAGCAAACAAAAATCACAATGAATGAAAATTCTTTGGAGTTGCAGTCAGGATGCGTCCTCCGCCCGGCCTCAGAGCAAGATATGAGGTCAATTAGAATCTTAGTTTGGAGCGCCAAACTCGATCCAACTCAGTTGCGCTGGGAGCAATTCTGGGTGATAGAATGCGAGGGAAAATTGGCAGCTTGCGGACAGTTGCGGAAATTTGCGGGGGCGCAAGAATTGGGCAGTTTGGTGGTGGCGAAAGATTGGCGCGATCGAGGTTTGGGAAGCTACCTCACAAAATATTTAATTCAACAAGCTACAGAACCGCTATATTTAGAATGTTTGGGAAAGCGACTCGCATCATTTTATACTCGCTTTGGCTTCGTAGAAGTTTCCGTACAAGAATTGCCGCAGTCGCTTAAATTCAAGTTCGGTTTGTCTCAATTAGCTAAAACTTTATTCAAAATTCCTGTAACAATTATGCAGTATCAAGCAGGTTGTCTATAATTATGACTTTTATGAATTTAAGATTCTGAATTTATGAATGGATTTTAAGTTCGACCTGTTCAATAATTGGATAACAGGGTGCGATCGACCTGCATCGATCAAAAACTCCTACCGCCTCCTGATATCTGCGTCAGTCTCGATCGCCTATTGTCTATGCCTAAATAGGTAGGTACACCTCAATATCGCATGGGGAGGGTGGGTGAGTTGCCAAGTTTACTTGCTTATATCATTGATCCGCTTACGGGCCCCTAATGGCGCACTGGCTGTCAGAAACCGGGTTTTTAGAGGTTTGGTGCGTCAGTTACGGACTAGATATTTATGGATATTCCTGATTGGGCGATCGAGATTGCGTAAGTTCATAATTCACTGTTTGCGGTAGTCCAGTTGGCTAAATTGGCACAGCTACAAGCGTGATATTTAGGCAAAAACCTTTATAAAATGGTTGTTTGCGGGTTTAGGAGTGTCATGTGCCAGTACCAGACTCGGAAAGTGGACTGGCGATCGCACCAAAGATATTGGACTCCTGGCAAATTAGTAAGTGTAAAGCAAGTGAGTCACAACCCAATCAAAACATAAAACCCAAAAATAAAACATTTTCACAGCAGCAGTAATGCGGAATCAGCCAATCTCTAATGTAGCTAACAACATCTACCCTTAAGGTAAATCCCACCAACTGCTCAACCACTAAATCCTTAATTCAATACCTCGGAATTACTGGATTTAGACTCCCCGCAACCGCTTCTCAAATCCCCTCAACATTTCAAAATTTCTTTGCCTTTTATCCTGATAAAACCACGGAAGGCAAGAACAATGAAATATCAAGGCAATCAATCAATCTTAACCGAGGAAATGCAGCCTCTCAAATAGCATAAACCGACAATTACACATCCCCATATATTTTAACACAACAGGAGTAAATATCATGTTCAACGTAGTAAAAGCTTTCGGCTCGATTTTCTCTACCCAAGGATACAGCACAGCTAACAATATGCTCATCAAAAATTACATCAACACCAATTTTAACTACTTCAACGAAGAAGCAGTAGTTGATGAATCTATTTACCCGAATCAAACAGGTCGCGTCCGCTTTCAAGGTAGCTGGTGGCCCGCACGGTGCGATCGCCAAATCACCCTCACACCGGGAGACACCGTTTATGTCATCGGCGTTGACAACATCACTCTGTTAGTTTCCCTTGCTCCCGCAGACTAAATCAGAGCATGAACAACCTGGTAATCAATTTTAACCAGGAAATGCTAGTTTTCAAAGAACACAAAATCGGCGATTAAACTTCGATATATATTAACACAAAAGGAGTCAACAAAATGTTTAACGTAGTAAAAGCTTTCGGTTCTATTTTTTCTACTCACACCTACAGCACAGAAAACAATCTTTTAATGGATAACTACATCAACACCAATTTTAACTACTTCAACGAAGAAGCAGTCGTTGATGAATCGATTTACCCGAATCAAACAGGTCGCGTCCGCTTCCAAGGTAGCTGGTGGCCCGCACGGTGCGATCGCCAAATCACCCTCACACCGGGAGACACGGTTTATGTCATCGGCGTTGACAACATCACTCTGTTAGTTTCCCTCGCTCCTGCAAACTAAACTAGAAAGTAATCTCAACTTTTTCACTGTCTGAGCCCCGACTTATTCAATAAGTCGGGGCTCAGACTATTTTGTTTTTTAGTGGCAATTTGGCGATCGCTTCCATTCAACACCTGATGCAAGACAGCAATATCTGCCTCTGTTTATTTGCCAGTAGAAATATGGCCGATCGCGCTACAATAAAATGGCATTTTTGAGAGCTTGTTTATTGAGGCGATCGCGGAGTTGAGATTTGCTACTTTCTGGGGTTACTGCTGCTTTTTCTGATGCCTTAGCGATCGGCGGTAGTGGTTCGAGCAGTTTGGCTTGAGCTTCCTGAATTGAAGGGTAATGTTCAGCCCAGGATGAAATCGCTTCTGAAAGGACATCGCTCTCATCGGATAAGGGTTCAATTAGCTGGGCTAGTTCGGTTAATTGTTCGGCCCCGAAGAGCGATCGCTGCTGAGTTAATAGTTCGATAAATGAGTCGATATTTTGTTCAGGGAGTGACATCGATTCCCGTTGAATTTTGTTAATTTTTTGGCGAACAAATTCGAGAGACAAATCTAATAATTGCGCGATCGTCTCTAAATTCATTCCAAACGCTATCATCCGACGAATGGCTTCTAACTTCGCATGCAGCTCACCTTCCTGCTTACCTTGTTCGAGTCCTTCTTCTAAGCCTTCTTGCTTGACTTCCTGGTAAAATCGAGTTTGTCTGAGTTCGCTTAAATTCAACATGGCGGCAATTTCCTCGCGGCTTTTCTGGGGGAGTTTGTAGACGATAATTGTTTCGATGAGGTTAATTAAATCGCGTTGAACGGTAGGATCGGATATCTGTTGTCGGGCCATTGCGATCGACTGCCGTGCTTGTTCTGCTGCTGTCTCTGCTGGCTCGATTACCAGTTTAACAACTTTGACTCCCAGCGATCGATCTGCGGCTTCTGGCAATTCATCGAGGTAAATCCGTTGGACGCGCTGACTGGTTAAGAGTTCCTGAAATTGCAGCATCTGTTCGTGTTCGATGCGGCGATTGGGATAGATGACAACCACGCGCCAAGGATTGAGTGGTTTGTATTGTCGCAGATAGAGAAAGAGTTCGCCAAAGATGCGGTAGTACAAGTCGGCATCGGGTTGAAACTGAACTTCAGCTAAGTAAAATGGTTTTTCAGGTTCTTCGGTTTTGGGGAGAAATAAGCCATCGATGCGGAATGCGAGTTGTTTGATTTCGCGGGAGGTGAATTCATAGGCGGTGGCTTCGTCTGGAGAACGATCGATCAGTTCAAAGAAGAAGCTGGGAAATTCTTGAAACAGGCTGTAGAAAATGGTGTCTGTTTTCATTGGTAAATGCGATCGCGCCAGCGATCGCCACTAGAACAATCCCGTTCATCAATCGTGGTCATGTCAGTTTTACCCCCAAGGCTTCAAGTTGCTGATTCATCCATATAATTGCCGTCGCTTCATTGGTTTCGATCGCTTGTTCTACCCCTGTTTTAGCAATTTCCAGCAGTTGTTTAGATTGCTCCCGTGCTTGGCGAGACTCCCTGACCTTTTCTGTGATTTTCTGACGAGTAGATTCTTTCGGTAGAGTAATCGGAATATTCAACAGATCCTCAGTTGAAATTGACGGATACATACTGGCCGTAGTATGAAGATCCAGGATTTCACACACAATGGGCGATCGCAAATAGATCAATAAAACTTCTGGCTCAATTTTTGTTGGTTTGAGAACAGCAAAACCAGACGAGCAAATGTAGTTATTTTGCTCGGATTCAATTAAGGCTGAAAGTCTGCGGATAGGGCGAACTGTGGACGTAATTACATCGTTAGTTTTGACAAACCATTGCGCTCGACTAGGGGCTTCTTCCATCGCCACCACTTCACTATTAGCAAAGCCTTCTCCGCTGAGATTGCCAATTTCGATATAGTTAAATGTGCCTTGTTTTTCGGGCTGAAACTTGCGCTTTGCTAGTGAGACAACATCCCCAATGCAAAGACCAGACTGACGCATGATTGCCATTACTTTTTGCTGTTTTGGCTGGTAATACTCAGCGTCGAGGCGATCGGAGGACAGGAACGACTCAGCAAAAGTCTTGACGGCAATGGTTTCTTCTGTGGGTTGCCAGTCCTTCAAGCCAAGCTCCGACAACAGCAAATCCTCAGCTTGTTGATATTCAAGCTCAGACCGTCTCAGGCATTGTTTACCAAATAGAACAACTTTCGAGACAGAATCCTCAAATGAATTAGAGAATTCAGGGATAACTAGCTGATCCATATCTTCCAGGATCAATCCCTTTTGAACTGCCCCACGAGTAAACCTATTTACTTGATCCTGTCCAAACTTAGAGTTTAAATAACTAGCAAAATATTCAGGCTTGACTTTTTTAGGTCGTAAAATAGCGAGTTTACAATTACATGTAGCCGATTGCGTTGTGCTTACCAGTGCAACCCCTCCTATCGTTCCTACAATCGAAAGAAGAACGTCTCCCTTTTTAAGGTGCGACCTTTTCATGTATGGAAGATTATACGTTTTTTCGTCAATGTAGATAGGCGATGATTGTTCAATGAAGAAATAGTGAATATCTTGACCTCGGTAATATGGAACTCCCGAATCAGTAAAGCTTTCGCTGATCTTCATATGGTTTCCGTCAAAAACTTTCACTAAGTCTGTGATTGGCTTCAAATTCTTTGCTTTCAATTGTGATGCAACTTCAAGATGCTCTCTCTTGAAAAACTCAGAATCAATTCGGTGGGTTCGCTCTAACTCACTGAACTTAATAACTGCTGCTTCAAGCCCATCCATTAACCGTTGATACCTTGCAGCATCAAACGGCGTAACAGATGGGCTAGATTCAAAAAAACTGAGCTTCTCCTTTTTGGCAAACTCAATAAACGCTTCCGCAATGCCGTCTTCCGTCCGTCCTTCGTGGTTATACAAATCATGATCCACCACTAAATGACCGTGAACATCTTGCAAAAAATCGCCCTCCACCCCCACCACTCGCTGCATCGGAGAAGGCGGCATCAATTCGCTGAGTTCATCATCAGGCGCTGAACTAGACGATGAAATTTTGCGCCAGATTTTATCCCCAGAATTATCCTTCCCCGATTTCCGCATCGTCGCAAAAAAGATGTTGTAGTCATCCTGTCGAGGGCAGAGTGCGCCCACCTTCGGGTCATCATTCCACTTCTGCACAAACAGCACCGAAGTCTTTGTACCAGTGTGCGGCTTAAACGTATTGCCATGCAGCCCTACCACCGCCAAAATCCGGCAGCGTTCGGCAATGAAATCTCGAATATTTTTATCGGATGAATTGTTGAAGCGCCCTTGAGGAAGCACGATCGCCATTCTACCCCCCGGTTTCAAAAAGTCCAAGTTGCGCTCAATAAACAAAATATCGCGCCCTACCTTGGTTTGCCACTTACCATCCGGCTTTTTTGCCAGGTCATAGCGGGAAATCATGCGCGGTTCCTTGATGTCTCCGGCAAACGGCGGATTTGCCATCAACACATCAAACTGAAACTCTCGATAGTCCTTACTGCCTTTGGGTCGTCGCCGTTTCAATCGTTTGAATCCGGCATTGTAAACATCATCCCACTCGTCTTGACTGGTAATTTCATCCCATAGCTCATAGTCCAGCGTGTTCAGGTGCAACACATTCGTCTGTCCATCTCCCGCAATCAAGTTCAGCGTCCGCGCCACCCGCACGGCCTTCTCATCAAAGTCGATCGCAAACACCTTTTCTTCCACATATTCACTACAACGGGGTGGCTTATCTTCCAACGAAAACAAATGACTCGCCTGCAATCCCTCATCCGCCAAAATCTGCCGCCACACATGAAAAATCGTATGCACCGGAAACCCCGATGACCCTGCCGCCGTATCGATCATGTACTCATCCTCTTGCGGATTGAGCATCTTCACACACATATCAATCACATAGCGTGGCGTAAAATATTGCCCCTTATCGCCCTTGCTACTTTGGTTGATCAAATATTCAAAGGCTTCATCGATCACATCTAAGTTAGAGTTAAACAGTTTTACATTTTCCAAGGACGACACACACACCGACAGGTGCGACGGCGTTAGGCTAATCTTGGAATCCTCGCTAAACACCCCCTCCCACTTTTTCTTCGCCCCATCAAACAAATCTTGAATCTTGCTCTTGAGGGCAGCTTCCGTTTGTCCCGTATTGCGAAACTCCAGAGAGCGAGTCTTGCGACGGTTGCCCTGCCCGGAATACCACTCGTCATAGAGCTTGGTAAAAATCAGCTTAAACAGTTCCTCAAACACATCGACCCCGGCATTTGCCAGCACCTCATCTTCCATTTCTTCAATCAAAGTTTTGAGGGATTTATTCTCCTTCACCAACTTGTCATTGGCAATCAGGTCTTCCAGGGTAAACTTGATCTGGAGAATATCTGCCAAGGTTTGGTTGGCATTGGGCAAACCAGGAATATCTTCAAAATAGTTGGGGTCTTTGCGCTGGTAGTAAGATATCTGATCGCCATTTGTCCAGACAGCGATCGGCGCACCTGTAGCATTACAGTAAGAGCGAAGCTGGTCTTTCCCATCCTTCAGCTTCGGCTTCTTTAGCTCCACCAGCATATACACCGTGTTAGGACGGTCTTTGTCCATTACCACAATGTCTGCCCGTTTCACCTCCCGCCCAAAGTTCACCCCATACTCCACCTGAATGCGACTGATGGGATAATGCAAGCGATCGGTCAAAATCCGTAAATATAGCTGCCGGATCGCTTCCTCTGGCGTGAGCTTAATTGCCTTCTGGCGCACCAGACAATTCGTATAGGGGACTTCGCCGCTCTTGGTTGCCTTGAGGGTAATCGTCTTTTCTAACTGCTTAATTTCAGCCGCCGTAAATTGCGACAGCTTGTAATTTGAGTCTTTGAGAATATCAGCTAAATTCATGAGTAAAACACTATAGGGGTAGTCTGCAAAATTCTAAACTTGGTTAAAGAGCTTGAATGAGTGTATACAAGATTTGGTACGCATGCTCATAAACTTTGTTAGTGTCACTATCTGGAATAATTTCGCCATGAAATAAAACATTTCTGAGTTTATACAAAATTTCTATAATTCCTTTGCAAAGATGATCCGTGTTCTTAACAAAGTAAAGATTGCCCATTGGAATACAATTATTCCGCTCGTGGCTCAGTAAATTGATTGGCTTTGATGGATTAATCTCTTCATAATAAGCCTTGAGATTATTTTGCTGAGGTTCCGATAGGCTTCTAAAGCCATTCTGTGATATCAAATCATCTACATTAAAACCATTCGTTTGCGTGTAACTGAACTTAACGCTTCCGTTGCGACAAATAATATCAATTTGCACCTCTTTGTGAGGTTTTCCCGGAATGTTCCTCTCAACCTTATAGGTTAATTGTTGACGAGTATATTTCTTTTTCCTGTCAGGATTTTCCTCAATAACAATACTTTCAAAGTTTATGCGCTCACTTTTGTTAAATATATGCTTTCGCTCTAACTCCAAATGAAGCTCTGCAATGCGTGACTTAAAAGCAACTCCATCATTGCCTTGATTATTTAGAAGACTAACAAGCTTATTCCGAAAAGTATTAGGATCAGCCTTTATCGCCTTTATCGCTTCTCTATCAGTTTTGAGAGTGGGGTAGGAATTTTTATACCAAGCATTGAAAGTAATCCAAGCTTTGACAAATTGGGTAAAGTAATCTATCGAAGCAAGGTTTTTCCATTTTTCCGAGTTTTCTGTATACAAACTTGGCATAGAGAGAAATTGCTTTATTACTGGCTAAGTTCATCAGATGTTATGGGGTTAGTCCCAACACTTTACCATTTATAAGAGTTGAGTGTCATGACCGGAACTGATCGATAGATTTTCTTAATACTCTGGTCGCCATTGTCCAATGCAATGATGAATTACCCACAATAAACGAGTATCATTCTCAAAAGAAAGGATTGGCGATAGCCTTTTTGATACACTGGCTTGTTGATGAGGCGATCCCAATCAAGCAAGAGTCTCCGCCAACTCAATAACCTGAGTGTTCCAAAATCCCTCAAGAAACAGAATGCAAATTATTTTAGAAGTCCCCGATCGCCCGGAGTGAAAAACTGCAACCATTGGCCGATCGCCTCCCAGAAGCCCTCGATCGCGCACTCCAGGAACTCACCCCCCCAGAGACGATCGCCAAATCGTCGAACTATTCGATCGCCATAAATCCAGCACTCTCTCCCAATCGGAAGCAGTCGAACTCGATCGATACTTGCTGCTAGAACCTTGGGTGCGCTTAGCTAAAGCTCATGCTTACAAACACTTACAGACAGCAGCATGAGTTATGTATCAGCCACTTTGCGTCGGTTAGTGACTCAACGCGCCCGATCGCAATGCGAGTATCGATCTAGAAAACATTGCTATTATCGATCGCAATAACTCGATCGATACAATATACCTGAAAAAAGAACTTAAATATCCAGCGATACGTTCAGCATCTCTTATCTAATTTCGGCAGGGTTTATTTCAATAAACCGTGCCTTGAGTATGCTTAAATAAGTTGAGACACCTACTAGCCATATTGAAACCAGTGAATTTTCAATCAGTCATTGCCACCTTAAACAAATTCTGGAGCGATCGAGGCTGCCTGATCGCCCAATCCTACGACACAGAAAAAGGTGCAGGAACCATGAATCCCCACACCTTTCTCAGAGCAATCGGCCCCGAACCTTGGTCAGTCGCCTACATCGAACCCTGTCGCCGCCCCACCGACGGACGCTACGGCGAAAATCCCAACCGCTTCCAACATTACTATCAATATCAAGTTTTAATTAAACCCTCTCCTCCCAACATCCAAGACATCTATTTAGACTCCCTCAGAGCATTAGGAATTAGCCCAGAAGACCACGACATTCGCTTCGTAGAAGATAACTGGGAATCGCCCACCCTCGGAGCTTGGGGCGTCGGCTGGGAAGTCTGGCTCGACGGCATGGAAATCACCCAATTTACCTACTTTCAACAGTGCGGTAGCATTGACTGTCGCCCGGTATCCATTGAAATTACCTACGGACTAGAACGCCTCGCAATGTATCTCCAAGAAGTCGATGCCATGACGAAAATTCAGTGGAAAGATGGCATCACTTACGGCGACGTTCACCTGCAAGGAGAAATAGAACAGTGTACTTATAACTTTGAAGCTTCCAATCCCGAATTGCTGTTTACTCTATTTGGATTGTACGAGCAAGAAGCCGAACAATTGACAAAAAAAGGATTGGTTTTGCCTAGTCTTGATTATGTACTAAAATGTTCTCACACTTTCAATTTGCTCGACGCTAGAGGGGTGATTTCGGTAACGGAAAGAACTCGGTATATCACCAAAATTCGCAATTTGGCGCGGCGAGTAGCTCAGCTTTATTTGGAACAGCGCGAAAAGCTGGGTTTTCCATTGGAAAAAGCTGTAAAAGTTTGAGCAGGAAAAGGATCACCACACGGATACACGGATGAATTTAGTTGCGATCGTCCTCAACTCATACCAATTTTATAGGTCGTTGCATAGAATTCCGATCCCCCCTAACCCCCCTTAATAAGGGGGGGACAAGATTCCGATCAAAGTTAACCCCTACTCCCCTTCTTAAGGGGGATTTAGGGGGATCGAAATATGTGCAACTTTTTGGGATTTTTTATGAATTCAATGCCTAATTATTCTGAAAATAATACAGAAACAAATCCTCAATTGCGAATTGACGGTGTAAGCTTGAAAACACCGATCGCCTCAAGTTATTTGTTGGAAAATATATCGTTTCAGGTACAGAAGGGCGATCGCGTGGCAATTGTTGGCCCTTCAGGTGCCGGCAAAACAACGCTGTTGCGACTGCTAAATCGACTCAGCACTCCCACCAGTGGCTCGATTTATCTGGAAAATACAGAATATCGCCAAATACCTGCGATCGAACTCCGCAAACAAATCACCCTCATCCTGCAAGAATCCAAGCTTTTGGGAATGTCGGTGCGAGAAGCATTGGCTTATCCTTTGAAGCTGCGGGGGGTGACTGCATCAAACATTGCTGAGAGAATTAGCGGGGCGATCGAACAACTGCACATACCCCAAGAATGGCTCAATCGCACCGAATTGCAGCTTTCCACAGGCCAAAAACAGCTCGTGGCGATCGCCCGCGGCATCATCCTACAACCAAAAGTCTTGCTTTTAGATGAGCCAACATCCGCCCTAGACGCAGGAAAAGCTGCCCACCTTTTGCAAGTATTGACACAGCTAACAAACGGCAAAACCACTATTGTAATGGTAAACCATCAATTAGAATTAGCTGAGGAATTTAGCACGCGAATTCTGCATTTACAGCGCGGAAAGCTCATCGAAGACTCGCCCTCTCATCAAATTAATTGGGTGCAACTGCGGCAAAATTTAATTCAAGCTGAAGCTGAAGCCCAACAAGAATGGTGAACTCTGGTTGCGTAATTAATTTGGATGTTTTAACCGCAGAGGGCGCAGAGGGCGCAGAGAAAGAGAAGATAAGAGGGAAAGAGAGAAGTTTACAAGTTGTTGAGGATTGCTAGAGAGAGAGACAGTCAGATATTAGCTTTGGGAATCTTGTTTAAGGTTGGCATTTGTGATTTGACGGTAAATTGTTACTGCGAAATTAAACCCATTTTTTGATAAAGTGGTCGGACTAAGTTTTTTAAAGCTGGCAACTGTTTGGTAAAAACTATGGAGCCTAAAACACAAATTATACCTCCAATGATGACTGTATTGGGAGCACCAATATAATTTGCCAATCCGCCGGCAACTAAATTCCCAAACGGTGTCACTCCAAAAAATGCCATCGTGTATATGCTCATCACTCTTCCGCGTTTGTCGTCTTCCACAATTGTTTGCAAAAATGTGTTTCCTCCTGCAAATTGCAAAATGAAACCAAACCCCACAAACAACATCATGATTAATGACAGCCATAAGACGCGGGACAAACCAAAACCTATCAGCCCGAATCCCATAATTGCGGGTGAAATCGCAATCCATTTGCCGAGGCCAACTATACTTTTGCGTGAAATCAAATAAATCGCCCCCCCAAAGGCTCCGACTCCCGAAGATGCCATCAAAAAGCCGAGGGTTTGTGCGTCGCCTTGCAGAATTTTGGTGGCAAAAATTGGGACTAAAACTGTGTGGGACATTCCCGCAAAACTGACTAATGCTAATAGCAGTAAAATTGCTCGAATCGGGGGAAACCCGAAGGCATAAACGAATCCTTCTTTTAATCTTTGTAAGGGTTTGGTATCAGTTGCTGCAATTTTTCGGGGTTTGATTTGCATCGCTAATAAGCCTGCAATTACAGCGATGTAGCTGAGTCCGTCAATGAGAAAGCAATAACTTGCCCCGACTGTAGCTATCAGCAAACCTGCAATTGCTGGGCCGATTAATCTGGCGCCGTTGAACATGGAAGCGTTGAGGGCGATCGCATTTGCTAAATCTTCTTTCTTTTCTACAAGTTCCGGTACAAAAGCTTGCCGTGCCGGCGCGTCAAAGGCGTTAATTGCGCCTTGAAAGAAACTCAGTACCAGGATCTGCCAAATGTTAACGACTCCTGTTAGGGCTAAAAATGCTAGCGCTAAGGATTGAACCATTGCTAATATTTGAGTGGCAATTAGGACTCGGTGGCGGTTCCAGCGATCGATTAAAACTCCTGCAAAAGGCAGTAAAATTAATGTGGGGATTTGACTTGTAAATCCGACCACGCCGAGCATCCAAGGTGAATCGCTCAAATTGTAGACAAGCCAAATAGTAGCGACTTGCGTCATCCAACTGCCAATCAGTGAGAGGCCTTGTCCTGCAAAAAACAGGCGATAATTTCTCGATCTCAGCGCTGGAGGAAGTTTTATTGTTTTGATTTTTGCTAGTAGATTCATGCTGCAAGTACGGCTAGAGCAATCCTATTTGATTGGTAAACATTTTTTAGGGGTAGCGCCCCTAAGCCTACCCCTAATTAGCGAAGGGCAACTATCGGGGGACTGCCCCTAGACTCATTATTACCAATCATTGAGAATTGCGATATGAGCCGAAGGTTCTATTTTCACAACTCCCGAAAACTGAGATGTTGACCATTCTCAATAAGCTTTTTATGAACAGGCTTTCCGGCCTGTTCCACAAGAAAATTCACTCTTTGTGGAACAGGCCGGAAAGCCTGTTCTTGAGAATGGTGCAAGATGTGAGGAAAACCAAGATTTGAGGATTGTTAAATTTTTGCTCTCAGGAAAACTATCGCCACATTTAAATTTTTCTGTCGCGATCGCTTGAATAACGAGAAATTCCTTCCCCGAACTCTTCCCTCAATTAATGCTCAACAGCCAAGTACCGAGGTAACGCAGCAAGGGAACATCCCCAGGGGTGCGGATGCGGACGTTGAAATGGTACATTCCGCCAGGGGATGGGTTTCTGACGTTGGAGAGTACAACCTCAACATTGTTGCCGGCGGCAATTGGTTCTGTGGGATAAATTTCTATGAATCGATTTTCTTTGTCCCAGATTACTTCTTGCAATTCTATTGTTTTGTTTTTGACGCGCACTTTAATGTCTTTTTGGTCAAATTCGCCTTTGTAGTAGTCTGGATAGGATATGTTGAGTTGGGCGATCGCCAAACTTACTTTGTTGGAAGGAATTCGCAGCCGATATCTATCGCCACTCATCCCGGCTGTACCGTAATCCAAGCGATAGTTTAATTGGTTGGCGCGTTCGGGGCCGCCGAAAATCGTGAATCCTGGCATGGACTGGGCTAAACTGATGGCGGGTAATCCAGCCACCAAGCAACCTGTAACCGCTAGTGCTGAAAATAATCGTCGCATAACAACTCCTCTAATTAAACTCTTGGTGAACCTTTAATATCGATCGCCCGAAATTTGCGATCGTGCCTACAATATATCGAATGTCTCAGCAATTTGATGAGGGCGAGCCGATTTTAGATTTTAGATTTTAGATTTTAGATTTACTCCCGTCTGCTTTGAGAATGAATCTGGGGGCTGGTTAGAACCCGACGCTTTTCTGTGCCTCCATCCTAAGTCTCCGAAACGCTGAATCTGGGAACCTCCGAACAAATTGCTCGATCGTCAATTATTTTTTGCGTATTTTTTGCGTAATACTGATAACTGACATTCTAACTACAGAATTAGGCGACATAAAATTATATCATAATCTGTGGCTAACTTAACAATTTAGCGAATTTGAATGTATAAGATAAGTTAAAGATACGGGTCGAATTTGGGCGATCGGCTTTAGTATCAACGAGAGAAGTTTAGGGCAACGGCTGCTTCAATGTAAAGCAAGGCATGGGGCGATTAAAAATCGCACTTCAAGAAACCTGCGGAGGCAGGTTTTGTCTGTGTAGGCGCGGTTTCAACCGTCCTGGGAAAGCTTAAATAAGGAGAGTTCATGAAATTAGCGATCGCAAAAGAAATAGCAGCAGGGGAACGCCGGGTGGCTTTAGTACCCGACGCTGTAGCCCGATTAGTCAAACAGGGGGTCGAAGTTTGGGTTGAGGCGGGTGCGGGGGCACAATCCTTTTTCTCGGATCTTGCTTACGAAGAAGCGGGAGCTCAGGTTGTCGCCGATACCGCTAGGCTGTGGGGCGAAGCCGATATCGTCGTCAAAATCGGGGCCCTGCAAGAATCAGAAGTTCATCAACTCCGGGAAGGAGGCGTTTTCATCGGATTTTTGAATCCTCTGGGAGATCCGGCTTTAGTGCAGCGTTTAGCCGATCGCAAAGTAACGGCCTTCAGCATGGAAATGATCCCGCGCACCAGCCGCGCTCAAAGCATGGATGCGCTGTCATCTCAGGCTAACGTCGCCGGTTACAAAGCGGTACTGATCGCAGCCGCCGCTTTGCCGAAATATTTCCCAATGCTGACAACGGCGGCGGGTACAATTCGCCCCGCGAAAGTATTGGTAATGGGTGTGGGCGTTGCTGGCTTACAGGCGATCGCCACGGCGCGTCGTTTGGGTGCGGTAGTCGAAGCCTTCGACATCCGCCCGGAAACAAAAGAACAAGTGCAAAGTTTGGGCGCTAAATTCGTTGATGTCGAACTCAAGGAAGAAACCGTCGCCGCCGGAGGCTATGCTAAAGAACTATCAGAAGCGGCTAAAGAATACACCCGCCAAGTGCTCACCCAACACGTCAGCGCTTCCGATGCAGTGATTACAACCGCTCAAGTTCCCGGCAGAAAAGCACCTATTTTAGTTACTAGAGAAATGGTTTCTCAAATGAAGCCCGGATCGGTAATTGTTGACCTCGCGGGCGAACAAGGCGGCAATTGCGAATGCACGGAAGCGGGGAAAGATGTTGAATGGAACGGCGTTAATGTCATCGGCCCGATTAATGTGCCTTCGTCGATGCCTGTCCACGCTAGCGAAACTTACTCGAAGAATATCTCCTCTTTACTTCAGTTGATGGTGAAAGATAAGGAACTCAATTTGAATTTTGAAGACGATATCATTGCTGGTTCCTGTGTGGCTCGCGATGGTGAAATTAGTAACCAGCGGGTTCGCGATGCTTTGACGGCTCAGGCTTCAGCCGTCAGTTAGATTCGGTCGTTATGAGGCAAAGTCCGGCAAGGGTTGAAACCCCTGCCTCAAAGCTAAAGTCCTCTGAAGAGGACTGAAGAACTGATTAAATATCTCCCAAAAAGGCTTTTTTTGTTTGGTGACTAGGGCCAGATCCCCCCTAGCCCCCCTTAAGAAGGGGGGAACAAGAAGTATTCAAAGTCCCCCTTCTTAAGGGGGATTTAGGGGGATCGAGACTCGGCAACAAACGAGAGATATAAAGGACTTTAGCGTTAATTTCACACCAATTTCCAATTACCAATTACCAATTGTTATGGCAGAAGGATTGATTGCAGGTTTAGTGGTGTTTACTCTAGCGTCGTTTGTGGGATTTGAAGTAATCAATAAAGTCCCGCCGACGCTGCACACACCTTTGATGTCGGGATCGAATGCGATTTCGGGAATTGCCGTTTTAGGTGCAATTCTGATTTCAGGCCAAGGTAATGTAACTGTTACTTCGATTTTGGGGACGATCGCGATCGCCCTGGCCACAATTAACGTTGTCGCCGGTTTCTTAGTAACCGATCGAATGCTGCAAATGTTCAAGAAAAAAGAGGTTAAAGCGTGAGCGATTTTCTGCCCAGTGGCATTCAACTAGGTTATTTAGTTGCCGCATGTTTGTTTATTATCGGTTTGAAACAGTTGGGTTCCCCTGCAACCGCGCGTCAAGGAAATGTGTTAGCTGCGATCGGGATGTTAATTGCGATCGTCGGTACTTTGCTGGAAAAGCAAGTCATCAGCTACGAATTGATTGCTGTCGGAATTATCATCGGTTCCATTTTGGGAACAATTATGGCGAAAACCGTCGCGATGACGGATATGCCGCAGATGGTGGGTTTGCTTAACGGTTTTGGGGGCGCGGCTTCTGCACTCGTTGCTGTGGGCGAATTCTGGCGCTATCTCAGCATCCCGGAATCGCCGGCACCTGACGCGACAATCACGATCCTTTTGGGTGTCTTGATTGGCGGGATTACTTTCACTGGTAGTCTTGTGGCGTTTGCGAAGCTGCAAGAATTGCTGCCGGGTGCGCCTATGACGTTTCCGCTGCAACAGCCGTTTAATGCCATGCTGGCGATCGCACTTTTAGCCGGCAGCGGTTATATGCTGACAAACCCGGAGAATGTGCCGGTATTCCTGGGTTTGGTGGCGATTTCCAATATTCTGGGAATCATGTTTGTGCTCCCGATTGGCGGTGGCGATATGCCGGTGGTGGTGTCGCTGCTTAACTCTTATTCGGGGATTGCGGCGAGTGTGGCTGGGTTCATTTTGATGAACAATATGCTGATTATCGCTGGTGCATTGGTGGGCGCGTCGGGGATTATTTTGACGCAAATCATGTGCAAGGGGATGAATCGATCGCTTTCTAGTGTGCTGTTTAGCGCCTTTGGTAGCGGTGGTGCTAGTGCTGGGGCTGCTGCTGGGGCTGCTGGTGCGATCGACAAAACTGTTCGCAGCATCAATCTCGAAGAAAGTGCGATGATGTTGGGTTATGCGCGATCGGTTGTGATTATTCCCGGTTACGGAATGGCTGTAGCGCAAGCACAGCACGCCGTGCGCGAGTTAGCCGACGGTTTGGAAAAAATGGGTGTTGACGTGAAATACGCGATTCACCCGGTGGCTGGGCGGATGCCGGGGCACATGAATGTGCTCTTAGCGGAAGCAAACGTGCCTTATCCGCAGTTGTACGACATGGACGATATCAATCCGCAGTTTGAAGAAACGGATGTGGCTTTGGTGATTGGTGCGAATGATGTGGTGAATCCGGCGGCGCGTCACGATACGGCGAGCCCGATTTACGGGATGCCGATTTTGGAGGTTGATAAGGCCAAACATACGATCGTGATTAAGCGCGGGATGAGTGCTGGTTTTTCCGGTGTAGATAATGAGTTGTTCTACAAGGATAAGACGATGATGTTGTTTGGTAGCGCTAAGGATGTGGTTGCCAAATTGGTTTCTGAGGTGAAGCAGTTGTAGGATTTTGCAACCGCAGATGAAGGCGGATTAACGCGGATGATTAAACCCGGTTTCTTGGAGAAACCGGGTTTTTGTTTGGGGTTTGTTTGAGATTGTGTCTGGTTGATTTCCAATGTTGTAGGGGCGGGTTTTACCAACAATAATTGACTAAAATTAATAATCTCGTAAACCCGCCCCCTCCATGCTAGAAGGATGCCACCGGACTTGATATTATGCAATGCTAGCTTGGTTTAAATATCCACTGGAAATAGGTGTATGTGAAAATCCTTGTTCTCTGGCTTTTTGAAACCATTTTTCTGCTTCAGTGCGATCGGCTGCTACACCATCAGCACCGCACAGATAAATTCCTGCTAAGTTGTTTGAGGCAACACCATAGCCTTGCTCAGCGGATTTGATGTACCATTTAATTGCTTCTAATATTATCCTTTCTCGACCTAATCCTAAATGGTACATACTGGCAATGATGCACTGAGATTCAGCATTTCCCTGTTCTGCTAGCGGTTTTAACAAGCTAAAGGCTTGGGTATAATCTTGGGTATTAAAAGCGGCTAGACCTTTTTCTAAGTCAGGCATTAACGGTCATTAATAAATTCAATATAATATAATATAATAGCATTAAACCAATTCAGGAAACATTTCCATGAACAGGCCAAAAATACTCCTAGATCCAGTTTTACCGACCGAAGAAGAAACACAAGCTATCCAATTATGGGATAAAATGCTATGTCTCAAGAAAGAAAATGGTGATTCTGAAACATCTAAAGTCAAACTCCTGGAAGTTGGCGGGGAAGCGATCGCACTTCCTGAATCTCTCTATCAATTGTTGTGTCAAGCTGCACATTTAATGGCGGCTGGTAAAGCAGTGTCTTTAGTGCCAATTGAGCAAGATATGACTGTTGAAGAAACGGCGACTTTGCTGAATGTGTCGCCAGAATTTGTAGTCAAATTGCTCGATGATGGGGAAATTGTCTATGGAAAAGTAGGAAACCAGCGGCGGATAAGTTTGGCAAGTGCGATCGCATATAAACAGCAGCGTACTGTTAAGCGGCGTGAAATTCTCAAGGAATTAGCTCAGTTTAGCCAAGAAGAGGAATTGCATGAAGCCAGAGTATACAGCTAGCAGGTTGATTCCGATTTTTGCAGATAAGATTCAACGCTATTATGAGAATATTTCGTAGGTTGTAGTTAAGGGCGATCGCTATGCAGCCGATTCTTGACTTCCGAAGGATCTGCTGTCTCAAAAAATAGTTTCAACGCTTCGATCAGATTTCGTTCGTCGCGCTGCTTCTATATTGTCACCTTGGCTGGCAATATCGAGTTCCGGGCAAAGGGATACATATCCGTCGCCTTCTCGTTCAATAATTGCTGTCAACTGTTGTGTTGACTTCATAATTTGAAGTGGCGCACTGCCAAGCTCAAACAATTATAGTTTTACTTGAGATTATATCACATCTTTCGCTGTTCGGTGGAGACGGGCGATCGCCCTATACAATGCTAGCTTGGTTTAAATAGTCACGGGCGATCGGTGCTAGTCAAATATACCTGCGATCGAAGAATTTTTAAATATAATGAAATCCTAAAGAATTAATAGAACTGCAAAAATTGTACTAACATTAGAGCTAAAGTCAATTAAATTAAAAAATTTTCAACTATGTCAGATCAACCTTTTAATATCCGCCAACTAAATGGCCTAGATTATGACGAAGCAGAACCACTCCTGGAAGATTATCAGGAAACGCTAATCGAGCTATTTGTCAATTCTCCCGAAGGAGAAGAATACTGTAAAACTTATCCAGACGTGGGATTTTGGATCTCGCAGTTCATTTATTACGGTTTCGGCTATGAAGGTTTTACGCTGCCTAGCATGAAAGTGGAAGATGTGGCAACTGTAGTCGAAGAGTTGTTTCCCAGGAAAGTGAGTTTGCTTTCGCCGGAAGAAGGTGAAGATGCTATCCCGGAATTATTGGCGTTCTGGCAATTTTTGAAGCGAGAATTTAAACTGCGAAATGCCACTTCAATTATCAAATACCTGCGGGATATCGAGCTGGAATTTAAGGAAATTATGGAAGATTCCTCTAAATTTGGATTTGCCAAATCCTTTGTAACGCTAGGTCAGGAAGCAGGGTTTGATATGAGTACGGGGGAAGGTCTAACACAATTTCAGGAGATATATAATGCTAGCATTGCTCCTCTACTTGCAGCTAAAAACTCCGAGACATCGGGATTTTCCAGCCAACCGATAAGTGATAGTGCTGTCAATGGATCTAAGGCAAGTAAAGAAAAACAAAAAAAAGCAAAAAATACGGCGGCTGAATCGAGAAAACGCAACCGCACTAAGAAAAAATGAGGTTTAGCAAGTATCTATCCTCACTTCACTCTTCTTCTGATTCTTCTCAGCATCTTGTTAGCTTCTTCCCTCCCGCGAAACTTCCAAACTAATAAATAACACATCAAACAAAACGCGAAAATTCCTAACACGATCGCACTTTCTTCCGGTGAGTTGGTAGTTCGATAGAACTTCCCACTCTTCGGACTTGCTTGGATGTTGTTAGTTCGCTCGACCGTTCGATCGCCCGCTTGCAAGTTAAAATTGTGTTGTTCAATCGCATTACTATTTTTAAATTTTCGATCTATTTCTTGAAATGACTTCGCCTGTTCGCAGCTTGTTAAGGATAATCCAATAAGGATAAAAATTAAGAAATAACAGCGACATTTCATGATTTTTACCTTTCGGTCAGCGAAAAAGAGAATAAATCCATATAGGGCTTACTGACTCCGACAAAGAAACCGGGTTTTTATCTAATCTGTCGGTAGCCACGAAGTATATTCCTAAAAAACCCGGTTTCTGGGCCCCTATCTCCAGGACTATTCTATCTACTAGAATAGCATTAAACGAATTCAGAAAACATTTCCAAACTAAACCAGGAAACTGATTCAATGCCATCTATATCTTTTGATGCTTACCTCAAGTCGATTCAAAATAACCTGCAAAAAGGTAGCGAGCGCAGCCATTATCCAGCGCTGAAAGATTTGCTGGATGACTCAGACAAGGGCATTGATGCCGTCATTGAAGAAAAAGGCAACAAGGCAGGAATTCCAGACTTTACCGTGCGGCGGCGGGAACTACTGGTGGGTTATGTAGAAGCGAAAGACGTTGGGCTAGACCTGGATCAGATAGAAAAATCGGAGCAATTGCAGCGGTATATAGAAGCGTTTCCTAATCTAGTATTGACCAATTATTTAGAGTTTCGTTGGTATGTGAATGGGAAGCGCAGGCAGAAGGAAATTTTAGCAGATCGTAATGAGAATAAGCTGCAAATAAGGGCTACAGAAAAAATTGCGGCTCTGCTAGATCAGTTTATCAACTATACAGGCGAGATTATCAGCAGTCCTGAAGACCTGGCGCGACAGATGGCGAGGTTGACGAAGGCAATCCGGTTAGCAACAAAAACTGCGCTGGAGGGAGAAAGGAAAGACGGTGAATTGCATCAACTGAAACAGGGCTTTAGTGAGGTGTTGTTGCCCGATTTGAATGATGCTGATTTTGCTGATATGTATGCTCAGACGATTTCTTATGGGTTATTTGCGGCAAGAGTTGGTCATGCTCAACATCCAGGGTGTGAACCGTTTACTCGGCGCACGGCGGGCACGTATATTCCGGCAACAAACCCATTTTTGAAGCGATTGTTTAATACGATCGTCGAAACGGATGCAGTCAGTCAGATCGATTGGGCGATCGACGATTTGGTGCAATTGCTGTCTCAAGTTGATATGGGCAGCATTCTCGAAAACTTTGGGCAGCGCACTCGTCAAGAAGACCCGGTGGTGCATTTTTATGAAACGTTTTTGGCGGCGTACAATGCAGCTTTGCGAAAGAGTCGAGGCGTTTATTATACACCGGAACCTGTGGTGTCGTTTATTGTGCGATCGGTTGATGCCATTCTCAAAGACCGCTTCGATTTGCCATTGGGATTAGCTGATAATGCCAAAGATCCAGTAACACAAAAGCCGAAACTGCAAATTCTCGATCCTGCAACGGGTACGGGTACGTTTTTGTATGAAGTGGTAAAGCAAATTTACCGCAATATAGAAGAAATTGGCATGGCGAATCAGTGGGATAGCTATGTGCGAGATAATTTGCTGAATCGGTTGTTTGGATTTGAGTTATTGATGGCTCCCTATGCCATTGCTCACCTGAAGCTAGGGCTAGAACTTCAAGAACTTGGTTACAAATTTAAGGACAAACAACGATTAGGCATTTACCTCACCAATACGCTGGATGAGGCACTGAAAAAATCAGAGATTTTGTTTGGTCAGTTTGTGGCACAAGAAGCAAATGAAGCTTCGACGGTGAAGCGAGATACACCTGTGATGGTTGTATTAGGCAATCCGCCTTACTCTTACGAGTCGTCAAACACAGGAGCATGGATTAGTGGTCTTGTTCGCGACTACTATCAAGTTGATGGTCAGCCATTGGACGAGAAGAATTCAAAAGGATTGCAAGATGATTACGTAAAATTCATTCGTTTTTCTCAATGGCGTATTAATGAAACTGGATTTGGGGTTTTAGCACTCATCACCAATCATGGATATTTAGATAATCCGACTTTTCGAGGAATGCGTCAAAATCTGATCCAAACTTTTTCGGATATCTATATTTTGGATCTTCATGGAAATTCTAATAAAAAAGAAATATCTCCTAATGGAGAACCCGATCAAAATGTTTTTGACATTCAGCAAGGTGTAAGTATAGGAATTTTCATTAAACAGCCTGGAAAATCATCATCTGCTGAAACACATCATTCTGAACTTTGGGGAAGTAGGTCAGACAAATATGAAGCTCTTAGCAACTTAGATATTGATACGATTGCGTGGAATAATCTTAAGCCTCAATCGCCTTTTTACCTTTTTATTCCTCAAAACATCACCTTGCTTACAGAATATGAAAAGGGTTGTAAAATCACAGAAATTTTTAATATAAACAGTCCCGGAATCATGACAGCACGGGATTCATTAACGATTCACTTTAGTCAAGACGATGTATGGAAAACAGTTAATAAATTTTCAAGTATTTCCCCTAATGAAGCAATTCAATTTTATGAATTGCCAGAGAATACAAGAGACTGGAAAGTTGAATTAGCTCAAAAAGATTTAAGATTATCAGGTCTTTCAGAAACAAAAATTAAACCAATACTTTATCGTCCTTTTGACATTCGTTATACCTACTATACGAGTAATGGGAAAGGGTTTCATAGTTTGCCTCGTGGAAATGTGATGAACCATATGTTGACAGGTGAGAATTTAGGATTGATCACTGTGCGCCAAGTACCTGAAGGTATCTTCAATCATGTTCTTGCCACCAATTGTCTTGTTGATAATCGTATTACTTCTAGTAACAAAGGATACGGACAATTATTTCCTCTATACACCTATCCTGATACTGCCAATGAACAGGGTAGTTTATTTACTGAAAGGACTAAAAATTTATTTCCAGGTTTTTTAAGTTCAATCCAAGACAAGCTTGACTACATTCCCACGCCAGAAGCCATCTTTTACTACATCTACGCCATCTTCCATAGCCCTACCTATCGCCAACGCTACGCCGAGTTTCTCAAAATCGACTTTCCTCGTGTGCCGTTGACCCGCAATGACCAGCTATTTAAAGACTTGGGTGCAAAAGGTCAGGCATTGGTAGACCTGCACCTGATGAAATCGAAAAAACTTAATAAGCTGATTACTAAAATGAGTGGCGATGGTGACAATGCCGTTACCGAAGTTATCTATAAACCCGCTGAACAGCGAGTTTATATCAACAAAACCCGCTATTTTGAAGGCATCGCCCCCGAAGTTTGGGAGTTTAAAATTGGGGGTTATCAGGTTTTAGATAAATGGCTCAAAGACCGTAAGAAAGCCAAACGCACCTTATCCTTTGATGATGTACTGCACTATCAAAAGGTGGTGGTTGCGCTCAAAGAAACCATGCAACTGATGGTAGAAATCGATCTACTGATTCCTGGCTTCCCCATAGAGTAAGATTCAGGACTTACTGACTCCGACAAAGAAACCGGGTTTTTACCTAATCTGTCGGTAGCAACGCGTCTTTTCGTAAAAAACCCGGTTTCTGGCCTGGTGTGCGATGATCGGAAATCAACCCATTTACACTTACAACACTCAACTCATCCAATCAGTCGTTGTCGAAATTCTTTAACTGCTGCGAGGGAATTCGGATATCGAACATATTCTGCCAACAATTCTATATCTAAATTAGGCAGGATTTCACTGCGACTGATTTGCTCATAACCGCAGGTTTGGACAAATTGAACTGGAATTTCTTCTCGCAGGTAGTAGAGGCTAAAATTTTCATTTTGCCAAAACCAAACTTCTTTAACATTTAACCGTCTGTAAACTTCCAATTTATTCAGGCCACCACTGGTAACAACAACCTCAATTGCTAAATCGGGAAATTCTTTGTCTGTACCAATGCAGTAAGCTTCATCAGGTTCCGTCCCGCCTCTTTTTTCCTCTTGCCGTAGGCTGGTAGAACCAAATGGAAAATAGTCTATATCTGCTTCTAAAAAGTAAATGAGTAAAAGGTCTCCAATGCGAGTTTTTCTGTTTTCATGGCGGCGGGAAGGTGACATAATTTCTAAGACTCCATCTAAATACGTGACTCGATATGCGGAAGTATCCCCACTTCTGGTGAGTAATGTTTCATATTGTTCCCAGTTGACGCGATCGGTAATATAGCGACATTCGGAATCTTGGCGTTGGAGTGCTTGTTGGTCAAGTAGAGCATTGAGATCGCTTGTCAACATACTATTACCTCCTTTAGGTTGTCTTGATTATAATGAGAGTTAATGCGATCGTGATGAATACTATATAATAATTTAAATATTATCAGATATTGTGGACTCCGACAAAGAAACCGGGTTTCGACTTCGCTCAACCACCAGGAGTTTTTATCGAATCTCTGAACAGCAACAAAGTATTTTCGTAAAAAACCCGGTTTCTGGGCCGCCATGCGTAAGTCCTTATAATTAAATCCCCAATTGCTCCCAAGATTAGGTAAAATTATTGGCGTGTCTGAGGATAAACTATATGCGTTTGGTTAAATATATTGCGATCGCGATCGTCAATGGTTTCGGTGTCGTCATCGGTATTATTTGGGTTGCAGTCCCCACAACAGTGGCTCAACCTTCCCTAAACTACCAACTCGCACTCTCTGGGCGACAGCCAGAGGGCGAAACTCCGCAATCCCTTTCCGAACTCTACAAATTGCGCGATCGGCTTAAAGTACAATTAGATAACCTTGCCAAAAGTTCCGACAGCGCCCCGTTTCCTGCTGAGCTTTGGAAATCAGCAATCAACCGCCAGCAATCCCAAACTCTGACGCAGCAACTCCAAAACGTTCAAAGTCAGATTCAAATAGAAGAAAGAGCCAAATATAATTGGGACGATGCTGCTAAATTAGCCGCCCAAGCAGTCTTAATTGGACGCACTTCTAATCCTTCTTCTACTACCTGGGAAGAGTCCCAGCGGCTGTGGGAGTTGGCTATCAATACGCTGCGACTCATTCCTCACGATTCTTTTTTGGCTGATGGGGCGATCGACAAAACCATCGAATATCAAGGAAGCCTCAGTGTCGCTACCTATGAAATGCAAGTCGCACGTTCTGTTGAGAAAATTAGAGCCGAGGAAGAAGAGATAAGAGAGCGAGCCCGCAAAGAGCAAGAGAAAAAAGAATTTGCTCGTCGAGAAATAGAGAGAAAAGAGCAAGAGAAAAAAGACCGGGCTAGAAAAGAGATTGAAAGGCAAGAGTTTGAAAGGCAAGAATTAGCCCGAAAAGAACTTGAAAGGCAAGAATTAGCCCGTAAAGAACTTGAAAGGCAAGAATTTGAAAGGCAAGAATTAGCCCGAAAAGAACTTGAAAGGCAAGAATTTGAAAGGCAAGAGTTAGCCAGAAAAGAACTGGAAAGGCAAGAATTAGCCAGGAAAGAACTTGAAAGACAAGAACTTGAAAGGCAAGAATTAGCTAGACAAGAGTTAGCTAGACAAGAACTTGAAAGGCAAGAATTAGCTAGACAAGAGTTAGCTAGACAAGAACTTGAAAGGCAAGAGTTAGCCAGACAAGAATTAGCCAGACAAGAACTTGAAAGGCAAGAATTAGAGAGAAATCAGCAAGCAACTCCTCAACCAACTCCTGAATCAACTGCAACACCAACTCCCGCCCCAGTTACACCCGCCGCGTCCCCGCCGAACTTTTTCTTTGCGGGAGATACTAACAGAGATGGCCAAATTAACCAGCAAGACGACGCCGGAAAAGAACAATGGTCTTTGTCCAAGGGCGCGCTAATTTCATTTAACGATCGCAATAACGATCGCGGCAAGATACCGACTTGGAAACAAACCAAAGTTATGGTTCCCCGCCGTGCAGCAATGCTGTCTCAAGTTAACTTAACACTATCTGAAAACTTCAAAACCTCTCAGTTATTTATCACGGCTGACAGCATTGCTAGCCCTCACATCAGCGTTTTTCAGAAGACGGGCGACGGCTGGCAACCTGTAGATATATCCGGTGCTAAACCTCTAGTTTTCAGCACGAATATTGTTTTAGGTGTCGAAGCAAAACAATTTGCCGATCGCAACTGGAACGGCACTGTAAATCTCAAAGCAACTGCCCTAAACAACGGTCAAGAAATCGCATCTACAACTATTCAAATGGGCGTTAGTCCTTGGATGATAGCGCCCAATACAGCACCAGTAACCGAAGTTCAGGTCAGCGACAGAGGCGCGGTAAACAGCGAATTTATCTCGCAACTAAAACAAGCAGTAGAACCCACGGGCGCCAAAGTGAAAGTCATTCAGGGCGATCGCACTTGGATGCAAGATACCCAGAAAAACGGCTACGTTCAACTTCCCGAAAAATCGGAGCTGCGCCAGTTTAATGTCGCCCTAAAAAGCAATAGCGACCCAGAGAAAAACCCGCCTGTTAAATCAACTCAAAACCCGGATTTGAAAGTAGTTAAAATTGGCAATCCTCGTTCTTTAGACCCCGTAAGTCAGTGGTCTGACGGATACGGCAATTTGCAGGTGACACCGCCGATTCCCGGACACCCAATGGGTCGAGTTTATTACGGGAATTCGGGAAATGCTAGTTTTAATCCAGAGGTACTTGATTTTATTCAAGCTCAGAGAATTCAAGGGCCGCCAGTGGATATTGATACTTCTTGGCTTTTGACTCGCCAAGTCGATGAAATTATCAATTTTATTCCCACTCAAACTCCCGGACAATATGTAATGGCGATCGCCAGTCCCGAAGCCGGAGTTAAGCTGTTGGAAGAATTGGAGGGAAGAGGTTACGGCGATGTGGCGATCAATCGTGGTTTGAGCACTCAAACAACTGTCAGCACCGCCTTGCAAAACCGGGCTTTAATTCAACACAATCTCTATTTGCAAAATCAGAAACTTAATCCGATTATAGAGAAGTTGAAAAGAGAGTTTTTACTCGGAGACGACCAAATTATTCAAGTTCCGGTGATGTTTGGCTACAGCGGTTATGCTTGGTGGCCAAATATGGTCAATTCGGTGCCAGTTAACGGCAAGTTGTTAGTTTCAAATCCGCGCGGGCCAATGATTGACGGTGTAGATTACACTCAAGAAAGATTGCGCCAACTGCTGCTTCCTGCTGGCGTCAGCGTTAGTTTCCTGGATGACAGGTATTATCAAGAATTGAAAGGAAACGTGCAGTCGGCGACGAATACTGTGAGGAAGCCAGAAGAGCGGCCTTTTTGGCAGTCTTTGCCTAATAATTACTAATTGGGAATCGGGAATGGGGAATCGGGAATGGGTAATTTGTAGGGGCGGGTTCACCAACAATACTCGCCTGTAACGAACAATCTCGTAAACCCGCCCCCACCCGACAGTAAATCTCAATATACCTCCTAAACCCGCCTCCCTAGTACCATTTTTATGAACAGGCAAGATGCCTGTT
>NZ_JAUBUB010000008.1:0-22702 GCF_036705265.1 Microcoleus sp. B4-C2 | reverse complement strand
CCACACAAGTACCATTTTTATGAACAGGCAAGATGCCTGTTCCACACAAGTACCATTTTTATGAACAGGCAAGATGCCTGTTCCACACAAGTACCATTTTTATGAACAGGCAAGATGCGTGTATCCGTGTCAAAATCCGTGTCGTGCCTTCTTCATTCTGCTAGATAATTTCAGTGCAGGCGATCGCACCAGTAACGTAAAATGTCTAAAAGCGGTCTTTGTAAAATAATTTTAGCCCCATGAGCGACGAACAGGAAAAAAAACAAATTTTGACTCAGCACCCGGAAATAATTTCCACTACCAGCGATGAGTTCGATCGCAGTGAAATTGCCAGGGCTGATTCAATTTCCGCATCAGCAGAAACTCCCGCAGAAATTGCCACGCCCGAAGATATTTCAGCGCCCATCGACGCAGCCGAAACAATTCCAGTTGTCGCCGATAGCACGCCGGAAACAACTCAAATTACAAGTTATCCGCCTCCAACAATTCCAACTGCCAACCCCGAACCAAAACCAGCTCGCTCGTGGCAAATCTTAGCAGTTTTTCTCAGCGGAATCTTAGTCGGTTCCGTCCTTAGTCTCGGCAGTTTGCTAGCGTGGAAAATGTATCAGGAAAGAGCCAACCTTCAAATCAAACTACCCGCTGACGTACCCCTCCCCGAAAGCCCTCCGCCTGTCGCAGCAGCGCCCGCCAACCGCAGGCCCGGACTTCCCCCAGCCCCTGGAAATGGACGGCCCGCCACATTCCCTCCGTCGCCCCGTCCCACTCAAATCCCCTCTCTGTCTGGTGTTCCGCAACTTGCTTCGCCGTTGCCTTCTCCTTTGCCGTTGCCTTCTCCAACTCCAACTCCCGCTGCGGTTGAAACCCCTGTAACCGAGCGAGTTTACTTTCAAGCCGGTGCTACGGGAACGACTCTGAGCAATAGTTTGCGAGCCAACATATCCAGGCGCTACTTACTGGAGTGCAATAGCGGCCAAAGCATGACAATAAATGTTCAAGAAGGTCAAGTTAGCGCCGCAATTATTGCTCCTAACGGTGAAAATTTAGGTACTACTGATAGCACAGGTCAGTGGCAAGGTCAACTAGCCAGTAGCGGCGATTATACTATTGAAATTTCAGGCGATCGCCAAGCAAACTACCAAGTTAAGATTGAAGTCAAATAGCAAGTATAATTGTCTCAGGGGGTAGTTACACAATACATAAACCCGCCCTGGTTGCAAATTACAAATTACCCATTACTAATTACCAATGGTTGCACAAATATCTCCAAGCATCTACGAAGCAAAAACCCAGGAAATTGCCAAAGAAATCCTGAAGGCAACTCAAGACAAAAAGCGCTCTTTTTTCGGTCAACTGCAAGACCAAATGCGCTGGGACGACAAACTAATGGATTGGGCGATGGCTAACCCCGGACTGCGGGTGCAATTGTTTCGATTCATCGACTGTTTGCCGGCACTCCGCAGCAAGCCGGAAATTGCCCGCCACCTGCAAGAATACCTGACCGCCCAAGAGGTAGAATTGCCCGAAGCTTTGAAAAAATTACTCAATTTTACTAACGCTGATTCGATTCCTGGACAATTGGCTGCGACGACGGTTGCGCCTGCAGTGGAAACTTTGGCGCACAAGTATATTTCTGGGGAAAATATCAAGCAGGTAGTTAAAACTTTAGAGCGGCTTCGCAAAGATAAAATGGGTTTTACAGTTGACCTTTTGGGGGAAGCTGTCATCACTGAAACTGAGGCGGAAATTTATCTTAACCGCTATTTGGAATTGATGGAGGAACTCGCCAATGCAGCGAAGAATTGGCCGCAGGTAGATGCAATTGACAAAGCTGACGGCGAAACTTTGCCGCGAGTGCAAGTATCGGTAAAGTTAACGGCTTTTTATTCTCAGTTTGACCCTTTGGATGCTAAAGGTAGTGAGGAGAAAGTAAGCGAGAGAATTCGCATTTTACTGCGTCGCGCGAAGGAATTGGGCGCGGCGGTTCATTTCGATATGGAACAGTATGCTTACAAAACTTTAACTCTGAGCATTCTCAAAGACTTATTGTTAGAGGAAGAGTTTCGCAGTCGCACGGATATTGGAATTACATTGCAAGCTTATTTGCGCGACAGTGCTCAAGATTTGCGAAACCTGATTTCCTGGGCAAAAAAACGCGGAAATCCGGTAACAGTGCGGCTGGTAAAAGGCGCTTACTGGGATCAGGAAACTATCAAAGCGATGCAGAAAGATTGGCCGCAGCCTGTCTACAATGACAAAGTTGCTACCGATGCCAATTTCGAGCAGATGACGCAGTTGCTGCTAGAAAATCACGAATATTTGTATGCAGCTATTGGCAGTCATAATGTCCGATCGCAAGCGAGGGCGATCGCCATTGCCGAAACTCTCAATATACCGCGCCGCCGCTTTGAAATGCAAGTGCTGTATGGCATGGGCGACAAATTGGCTAAGCTTTTGGTCGATCGGGGTTATCGCGTCCGAGTCTACTGTCCCTACGGCGATTTGCTGCCGGGAATGGCTTATTTGATCCGCCGTTTGCTGGAAAATACCGCCAACAGTTCTTTCATCCGGCAAAGTTCCGAAGAAATGCCGATCGAACAATTGTTAGCCGCACCAGTTGCTAACGGAAATGACCAGCTAGTTTACAGCAAAGTATTTCCCAACGTTGCCGATACCGACTACGCCAATACCAAATTGCGGCAACAAGCAGAAACAGCAATCAAATCAGTGCGCGGCAACTTAGGTAAAACCTATTTACCCCTAATCAATGGCGAATACCAAAATACTGAAGCCACAGTTAACTCTCTCAACCCTTCCAATCCCACAGAAGTAGTCGGCACCATCGGATTGCTTTCCGAAGAACAGGCCAAACAAGCCCTTGAAGCAGCAAAAGCAGCCTTCACCGGTTGGCGAAAAACCCCCGTCCGCCAGCGGGCAGGCGTCCTCCGCAAAGCCGCAGAATTGATGGAACAGCGGCGGCACGAACTATCAGCTTGGATGGTGTTTGAAGTCGGCAAACCTGTCAGAGAATGCGATGCCGAAGTTTCCGAAGCTATTGATTTTTGCCGCTACTATGCCGACGAAATGGAACGGTTAGAACAAGGGAAAAATTACGACATCCCCGGAGAAACTAACCGCTACAGCTATCAGCCACGCGGCATTTCTTTAATCATTTCACCTTGGAATTTCCCCCTCGCAATTCCCGTCGGCATGACAGTTGCATCCCTGGTTGCTGGTAATTGTACTTTGCTTAAACCTGCGGAAGTTTCCTCAGTAATTGCAGCGAAAATAGCGGAAATATTGCTAGAAGCCGGCATCCCCAAAGGCGTATTTCAATACGTGCCTTGCAAAGGTTCAACGGTGGGTGCTTACATGGTGAAACATCCCGACGTTCACATGATTACTTTCACGGGTTCTCAGGAAGTGGGCTGTCAGATTTATGCCGATGCTGCGATTTTGCAGCCTGGACAAAAACACCTGAAACGAGTAATTGCTGAAATGGGCGGCAAGAATGCAATTATTGTCGATGAAAGTGCGGATTTAGACCAAGCAGTTGCAGGCGTAGTTTATTCGGCATTTGGATACAGCGGCCAAAAATGTTCCGCTTGTTCGCGAGTAATTGTGGTCGAATCAGTGTACGATAATTTTGTGGCAAGATTGGTAGAAGCGACGCGATCGCTCAATGTCGGCCCCGCAGAAAATCCCGGCACTCAAGTCGGCCCTGTGATCGATGCAAATGCCCATTCGCGCATCCGCGAATACATCGAAAAAGGTCGCGCCGAAGCTAAAATAGCTTTAGAAATGCCGGCACCAGAAACCGGTTATTTTGTCGGCCCAGTCATTGTTACCGAAGTATCGCCCACAGCAACTCTCGCCCAAGAAGAAATTTTCGGCCCGGTTTTGTCGGTGATTCGGGCTCGTAATTTCAGCGAAGCGATTGCGATTGCTAACGGCACGAATTTTGCTTTAACCGGCGGATTGTATTCTCGCACGCCTTCGCATATCGATCGAGCCGCATCCGATTTTGAAGTCGGAAACCTGTACATCAATCGCGGAATTACCGGCGCTGTGGTATCGCGGCAACCTTTCGGAGGCTTCAAACTTTCGGGAGTTGGTTCTAAAGCGGGTGGCCCGGATTATTTGCTGCAATTCCTCGAACCCCGCACCATAACCGAAAATATTCAGCGCCAAGGTTTTGCGCCGATTGAAGGAGTGGATGATTAATCATTCCTTTGTTTGTAGAGAGGACTTCAGTCCTCTCTCTGGCTGTTAAGTTGGTAGGGTGCGCCCAGCGCACCTTACAGGTGGGGTAACAGTAAAAAATTGTGGGAGATTAGCTAGTTATAAAATGGAATCTACCAAAGATCGCGATCGACTAAATTCTCACAACCCTTCACTTGACAAGTGGCTGCGATTTTTAATTATAGTTGTATTAGTCCTCGGCATATTCTTTCGCTTCGCCAACCTAGGAAAGAAAGTTTACTGGATAGATGAAAGTTACACATCCCTGCGGTTATCTGGATATACAGAAGCTGAGTTTATTCAGCAAGTAGTTGACGGTGAAAGTCGGGACATTAAATTTTTACAAAAATATCAACGGATAAATTCAGAAAAAACCGTCGTAGATACCGTAAAAGGATTAGCTTTAGAAGAACCCCAACTCGCTCCGCTGTATTTTGTAGCGACGAGATTTTGGGTGCAACTGTTCGGCGATTCAGTGGCTGTAACTAGAAGTATGTCGGCTGTTTTTAGTTTGCTCGCATTGCCTTGTATGTATTGGCTGTGCTTAGAATTATTTGATTCCTCGCTGACAGCTTGGTTGGCAGTTTCATTACTAGCTGTATCGCCTTTTCAAATAGTTTACGCTCAAGAAGCTCGACCTTACAGCTTGTTTGTATTAATAATTTTGCTGTCTAGCGCTGCTTTGCTGCGGGCAATGCGGCTAAAAACTAACAGCAGTTGGGCAATTTATGCGGTAACAGTAGCACTGGGATTTTATTCTCACCTATTATTTGCACTGGTGGTGCTAGGGCATGGAATTTATGTAGCCCTCTCGGAAAATATGCGGTTTAACAAGACGGTAATTGGGTATTTTATAGCAGCAATCGCAGGATTTATTGCCTTATTTCCTTGGACTGTAGTTTATTTAATAAATTCGCAAAATGTCAGTGACAAAATAGCATGGCAGTCCTTAAGAATTCCAATTTCAAAATTAGTTTTAAATTTCGTTTTAAACATTATTAGGCAATTTTTTGATGTAGGATTATACTCTGATTTGCCACGATTATATTTCCTATTAACTATCCCAGTTATTTTAATGATTTTAATAATTGTCGGATATTCTTTTTATTTGCTGCTGAGTCAGACAGAAAGACGTGTTTGGTTGTTTGTTATGACATTAACGTGCGTGACATTAGCCATTTTCCTGCCAGCGGATTTAATCTGGGGCGGAATGCGATCGATCAACACCCGCTACATGATTCCCTGTTATTTAGGAATGCAGATAGCTGTTTCCTATTTTTTGGCGGTAAAAATGACATCTCCTCAAGTTACAATGCAGTTGCTAAAGCTGTGGAGACTGGCTCTGGCTGCTTTGCTCTCTATTGGAATTATATCCTGCTGCATCTATTTGCCAGCAGACTCTTGGTGGAATAAAGACCGCTCTTATATTAACATCCCGATCGCCCGCACGGTAAACTCAGCTTCTCGGCCATTACTCATAACAGACTTGTGGGTGTATAGTGTAGATACGATCGGCAACTTACTCAGTTTGAGTTACTTAATCAATTCCCCTGCTAAGTTTTTAGTATTGCCACCTAAAATTGTGAAAATCCCACCAAATTTTAACGAGATTTTTTTGTATGGTATTTCCAGAGAATTCAAAACAGAAATAGAAAAAAATACTCGTTATGAAATACCAACTCTTTACACTCTACAAAATCAACATATAATTTTGAGAAAATTGCTAAAAAAATGAAGTAGGGTTGGAAAAATGCGTTTTAATGTTCCCCGAAATTGGCTGCAATTTTTAATTATAGCCGTATTAGTCATAGGTATTTTATTTCGGTTCGCCAATCTCGATCGCAAATTTTACTGGATCGACGAAACATATACTTCTTTGAGAGTTTCGGGCTATACCGAAGCCGAAATAATCAAAGAAATTTCCTACCAGAAAATAACCTCGCCTGCGGATTTACAAAAATATCAGCAGATAAATTCCGAAAAAACTTTAAGGGATACCCTGAATTCTTTAGCAACAGAAGACCCCCACCACCCGCCGCTGTATTATGTACTAGCGCGATATTGGGCGCAATGGTTCGGCAGTTCCGTTGCAGCAATGAGAAGTTTGGCCGCCGTGATTAGCCTGCTAGTATTTCCCGCAATTTATTGGCTGGCTTGGGAGTTATTTGAATCTTCAGCCGTAGCGTGGATGGCGATCGCAATTTTCGCAATTTCTCCCTACCACATCCTATTTGCCCAAGAAGCAAGACAGTACAGTTTGTGGACAGTAACTACTATTTTATCCACTGCCGCCTTGCTGCGAGCAACACGCCCTGACGAAAATCAAAATCCTGTCGCCCTTGTTCTTTCCTGGGCGCTTTATGCAGCCACAGCAACACTGGGATTGTACACCCACTTGTTATTTGTCTGCGTCGCTGCAGCCCACGCAATCTACGTCGCAGTTATTGCCAACTGGCGCGATGTGAAAACATTTATTTCCTATTATGTAGCATCTTTAATCGCTTTGATATGCTTCATGCCTTCCCTGGTAAATACTGTAGAAAATTTCAATCAAGTTAGAAGCACAACAATATGGGCAGAACAAACAAATTTCTTAAGATTAGTCAGCAGATGGGTTGGTTCCATCACCATAGCATTTTTTGATATTGGCATTGATGGAACTGCCAACGCCACACAACTTGCCTTGCTAATTCCAGTTGGTATCATGATTCTAGCTTTAGTCGGCTATGCCCTTTATTATCTATGCCGACAAACACCAAAGCGAGTGTGGTTGATTGTATTGTTATTAATTGCAACAACTGCTTTGTTTTTAGCAGTGCCTGATATAATCAAGGGTGGAAGGCGATCGGCAAATCCGCGATATTTAGTTCCTTGTTATGTGGGAATTCAGATAGCAGTGGCTTACCTGCTGTCTGCGAAAATCAGTAGCAATTTGGAGAAATTAAAACAGCAAAAACTGTGGAAAATAGTTATAGTGGGAGTTTTTTTCGCAGGTATTATATCCGGTGGAGTTAGTTCTCAAGCAGATATTTGGTGGAATAAAGGCAGCGGTTGGTTGCGTGCCTTGGAAGTAGCCGCAACTGTCAATCAAGCCAGCAATCCCCTATTTATCAGCGATGCCAATATTGCATATATCATGCCTTTAAGTTATTACCTAGAACCCAAAGTAAAACTGCTAATAGAACCCCGCTGTTACACTTCTTGCTACAAAAATCGAGAATTGGCAAAGAAAAAACCCCAACCCCCGCAAATTCCCGGCGGTTTCAGTGAGTTGTTTTTATACAGACCGTCCTCTACTTTGCGATCGGCAATTCAGCAACAAAACTATCAAATAGATCCGGCTGACACTAATGTCCAGCTTAATCTGTGGAAAATTACCAAGAAATAATCTCAAACATTAAGGCAAAAAACACGGGTTTGTGGCCCAAAAATGTCTTATTCACTGCGACATACTGGCCATAAACGGCATTTTTGAAAGTATGTCGCAAGGAGAGTTCGATAGGTTTGCTTTTAGTGGTAAGCTAAAAGTTAAGAATAAAAAAATAACATCAAAAATCTCCAATGACAGTCACTGAAACCTCCAACATTCGTAAACTGCTGTGCGATCCAGACTTAGGGCTGATTCCTCACCTAGAAAAGTGCCTGAAAGATTTGCACTCATCTGCGATCGCCAGTGGAGAGAAATTCAAGGTAGAACCTTACGATATAGAATTCAAAAGCTGCCACACCCAGAAGCATCCCAACGACCAAAAACCCCTCGTCACCCAGTCAGTGTTAATAAAAGTTCCCCTGACTGGGAAAGTTCAAGACAAGATGCACCTATATCTGATCGCAAGTGAGTTACAGAACCAAATCGACTTCAAAATTATCGACTGGAGTGCCTTAGAACGCCGTCAATACGACATTCAGGGCATCCCCTTAAAGCAGCCGATCACCAAAATAGACGGCCAGATGAATTACGAGTTAGTATTCGATCGACCAAGCTACTGCTGCATCACCCTGTGTCGCCAATTTGACTTAACTTACGCGGCCAATTTTTAATTTGGCTTGTAGGGGGGGGTTTCACTAACAATATTTAGGTTGATTAACAATCTATAAAACCCGCCCCTATCCCACGGTAAACCCCTGGTACATTTTTCGCATTCAATACAAATCAATGTGGATGTAGATTGTTAGTTGTGTGGGGGCGGGTTTATGTAAATTGTTAGTAGAAATTTGATATTGTTGGTGAAACCCGCCCCTACGAAATCTGGTAAAAGTATGTCAATCCCATTACCGATTCCCAATTACCAATTACCAATTATCAATTAATTCAAACAGCTCGATTCGCAGTTTCCGCAAGAATCCTCTTAATATCAGCAGGAGTCAGATTCGGATTAGCTTGCAACATCAAAGCTACCACGCCGGATACTTGTGGCACTCCCATTGAAGTACCGGAAAAATATCGATAGGGAATCCCCGGTTGAGAAAGCGCCACAGTTGAATAAACATCACCAGAATCCGCCCTACCACCGTCGCCACCCGGAGCAACAAAATAATTAATTGCCTGCGAACCCGCCCGGTTAGAATACTCCCCAAACAAGCCATTTCGGGTAACACCACCGACAGCAATTCCTACCTCATTGGCAAACCGAGCCGGATAATCTACTTGTGGACGAGCATCATTTCCCGCAGCCGAAATCACGATCGCGCCTTGAGCTTCTGCCGCTCGAATCGCATCCAATTCTTGAGCATTCAACTGTAGGCCGCCCAAACTCACATTTATGATCTTCGCTCCATTTGCCACCGCATAATTAATCGCATTAATTTCATCCCGAATTTTACCCACCCCTGCTCCATTAAGTATTTTCAAAGGCATAATCTTCGCAGTCGGAGCCGTTCCAGTAATCCCAACCCCATCTTTTTTCGCAGCAACTAAACCCGATATATGAGTGCCGTGATTGTTATCATCCATAGGGTCATTATCGTTATTGACAAAATCCCATCCTCGGAAATCGTCAACAAAGCCATTGCCATCATCATCAACCCCGTTGCTAGCTTTATTGCGACCGATCGCATCAACACCAGTTTCCCCGACATTGCTCCAAATATTCCCCGTCAAATCCGGGTGATTGTAGTCAACTCCGCTGTCGATAACTGCCACCACAATTCCGTCTCCAGTCAAGCCCTGGGCCCAAACCTCTGGAGCTTTAATTAAATCTCTGCCCCACTCGTCGCCGCCCAAGTCGGGAACATCAGGAAAAGTTGCAGTACCTTGAGCTTTGGCAACTGCCGCCGCTGCATTCACCAAACCGAACCCAAAACGAGAGTCAAAACCCGGCAAGTTGCTCGGATTGTTAGGAGAAACAGTTGCGGGGGTTGCAGACAGATTGAGGGAGAAATTTGTACTGCCTTGGTATTGATAAACTCGGACAAAGTAAGTTCCTGCGGCTAAACCGTTGATGTCGATCGCTTCCGGCGATAAATTCGGTTGTTGAGAAGAAGCAATAATATCGGTGAAGTCAATATAATTGTCGCCGTTAATATCTTTAATTAGAGCAACATCAACATCCGCAGTCAAACCGCTGACAGTTAATTTAAAGTCGCTATTTGCAGGCAAAGTAAAGCGGTAAAGGCCGTCTGGCCGGGCATTGCTAAGCGAGTCTGCGATCGTTTGAGTGCCGCCCAAAACGCCTAAATCGCGAGCTTGATCCAGTTGGTTGCCCAATACGGTAGTTGCAGAGATGAATGTATTGGCGAGGTCTTGTGGAGATGCGTTGGCTACCAAGCCTAAAATAGCATTGGATTGGCGAATTTTAATTAATGTATTGGAAATACCGGGGGCGATCGATATTTCTTCGAGAATCAAGTCAGCTTCGGTAAGATTGTCAGTCAGTCCGATCGAATCCACAAAACTGTTAAAGTCAGTAATCACGTCTGCAGCAGCCGGATCGGAGACTGCGGAGTCGCTGCGGAGGACAAAGGTATCTGGGCCCAAACCCCCTGTCAGCGTATCTTTACCCGCATCGCCCACTAAAACGTCGCTGCCGTCGCCGCCGTTGAGCACGTCATCTCCCTTACCTCCCTGCAAGGTATCGCTGCCAGCATCGCCAAACAGGAAGTCTGCGCCGGCACCACCGTTAAGCAAATCGTTGCCCGCACCCCCGAAGAGGGTATCGGAATTGCCACCGCCGAGAATGCGATCGTTACCATTATCACCGCTAATTATTTCGGCATCCGACGAACCGACAATAAAATCGTTGCCGCCGAGGGCAAAAAGTCCGTTAGGATAAGGAGTCAAAAAGCCCGGAGTCAAGGCGAAACTATTGGGGCTATCATCTAAAAGATAGGAAAAACCGTCAGGGCTCGGGCCGGGCATAGAAATGTACTCCTAGCGAGGTATATCGATCTAAATTTTAGATTTTAAATTTAAGTTTGTGGTTAAAAGTGCCCTAAATACTCTGTAAGGCGGGCATTACGCACAGTCTGTAGAGGTGTGCATAGGTTAGGTTAAACTAAGATGTTCCACCCTTCTCAATTACTTGTTTAGGAACAGGCTTTTCGGCCTGTTCCACAAAAATGTTGAGTTATTGTGGAACGGGCCGGAGATCCCGTTTAGGAACAGGCTTTTCGGCCTGTTCCACAACAATGTTGAGTTATTGTGGAACGGGCCGGAGATCCCGTTCTTGACAAGGGTGCAACATCTCAGGTTAAACAGATTTATTCCGTCATATCATGCCGTGTAAATCAACCACAATTCGGCCTTAGCCGCTCTAAAATATAAAATCTAAAACAGTATAACTTAATCCCAAATTCAAAATCGGGATCAGAAAATGGGAAAACAACACTTGCATCGAATTCAGAATTTTTTCAACATCGCGAAGTCGCATTTAAAGCCTTATTTGCGCTATTTGATTTTGGGCGGGACGTTTTTATTTATTGCCAAAGCTTTTTTAACTCACTGGCGAGAAGTCGCGAATATCCAAATTCGAGCCGAAAGTTTTCCGTTGCTGGCGATCGCCCTTGGCGTCACTTTATTTTCTCTAATTTTCGTCGGCTGGGTGTGGATGTTGATTTTGCGCGAATTCCGTCAACCTGTAACTGCTGCATGGGCGATTCAAGTTTTTCTCAAAACTAATATTGCCAAGTATTTGCCGGGGAATATTTGGCATTTTTGGGGTCGAATATTGGAGGCAAAAAAGGCAGGCATTTTCCCGAAAGCTGCTACTCTCAGCGTGTTGCTGGAACCGCTGCTGATGGCTTCTGCGGGCGTTTTGATTGGGTTGATTTGTTTTGACAAATTCAATTGGTTTTTGCGGATTGTCGGTTGTGCTGCTATATTGACGGCGATTCATCCCCGAATTTTAAATCCGATCGTTCTATTTGTAGAGCGGTTGAAGTTATCAAAGAATAATGGGGAAAATTCAAAGGCTGAGGAGGCTGCGGGCGAGGGACTGAATTTTCGTGTAGAGTCTAGCTCCAATCTAGCTAAAAAAACATCCAATGTCAAGTCCCGTCGCCAAATTAATTTGCCAATTAAACGCTATCCTTTAGTGCCGTTAATCGGACAAATGTGTTTTATCGGATTGCGGGGCTGCGGATTTTTGCTAACTGTAATGGCTTTAACTCCGGTGGAATTTAGCAATATTCCCAACTTGTTTGGTGCTTTTTGTTTTGCGTTCGTTGTCGGTTTAGTCGTACCTGGTGCACCGGGGGGAATGGGAGTATTTGAAGCAACGGCGATCGCCCTGCTGTCCGATCGCTTTTCTACGGGTATAATTCTGGGTGCCGTGGCTTTGTATCGGATAATTAGCATTCTGGCGGATGTTTCCGGCGCATTTTTAGCTAAACTCGATCGCCAGCGCGATCGGCACAGTAAAAAACAGTAAAAAAAGGTGAATTTAAAACTAAATATTCTCGTGATTGTAGGGTGCGGGGCTGAGAATGTGAGATTATGTGCGATCGAACTACAAACCTGTTTAATTGCGGCTGCGATATCAGATTAAAGCATTTTTTCCAGAAATTGCTTGGCCCGATCGCACTTCGGGTTACTAAAAAACTCCTGCGGCGGCACATCTTCCGCCACCTTTCCGCCATCCAAAAACAAAATCCGGTGGGCGACTTCCCGCGCAAAACCCATCTCGTGAGTTACAATCGCCATTGTAATGCCCGTTTTTGTCAAAGCTTTCATCACATCTAACACTTCTTTAACCATTTCTGGATCGAGTGCAGAAGTCGGTTCGTCCATCAACAAAATTTCCGGTTCCATAGCCAAACAGCGGGCGATCGCCACCCGCTGTTTTTGTCCCCCCGAAAGCTTAGAAGGATAAACCTCGGCCTTATCTGACAAACCCACTTTTTCCAACAATTCTAACCCCTTCAGACGCGCCTCATCCTTAGCCACCTGCTTCACCTTTACAGGGGCATACATCACATTTTGCAGCACAGTCATGTGCGGGAACAAGTGGAAATGCTGAAAAACCATCCCCACTTTCTGGCGGATTTTCAGAATATCTGCCTTCGGTAAAGTAATATCCACCCCGTCAATGTATATGTGTCCCGAAGTCGGAATTTCCAGTAAATTCAAACACCGCAAAAAAGTAGACTTGCCGCACCCCGAAGGGCCGATAATGGCAATCACTTCTCCTTTATGAATCTCAGTAGTTATATCGCGCAAAACCTTCAGATTGCCAAAAGATTTATACAGGCGATCGACCTTAACTGCTACTTTGGAGTCTACGTTCGAGTACATTGGCCCCCCAAGTTAAACTAAGCACCATCAAATAATAAATTGCGCCGACAAATATCAAAGGTTCAAAGTAAATATACTTTTCGGCTCCCACAATTGTAGCGCGGCGCAGCAAATCTTCTACGCCAATTACTGAAACTAAAGCTGAATCCTTCAGCAAAGCAATACTTTCATTCACCAATGCAGGCAAAATATTTTTCAACGCTTGCGGCAAGATAATATCGCTCATCATCAGTTTGTAGGGAACGCCAAGGGATTCTGCGGCTTCTTTTTGACCTTTATCTACGGCTTGAATTCCCGCGCGGATTGTTTCGGAAATATAAGCCCCAGAATTCAGGAAAAAAGTAATTACGCCAGCTTGCAGCGCCGATATATTATAGCCCGTAAGCTGCGGCGTTGCAAAATAAACTAAAGTCAACTGCAAAATTAGCGGCGTTCCTCGAAAAATAGAAGTATAAGCAGTACCGAACCAAGCCAGCGGTTTAATGCTAGAAATCTTAAACAGAGACAGCACGATTCCCCAGATAAATCCTAGAAATGCCGACAGCAAGGTAAAAGTTAGCGTTACCCAAATCCCGGACAAAATATAAGGCAAACTCGGCAAGATTTTGCCAAAATCTAACCCGAACTTGGACGCTACCGCAGGCTGATTTGCTTGAGCAGGTTCTTGCGGAATCGGTCGAGAAAACCACTTAGTAGCTAGTTCCTTAATTTGACCGCTGGCTTTCATTTGTTGGAGGACTCGGTTGAATTCTGGAACTAATCTCGAACCTTTCGGAAAGGCGATCGCCGAACCGCTTTCTTCAGTATTCGGAATTGTGTTAAATTCCAAGTCCGGGTTCGCTGCTGCATAACCCGTAGCAACAGTATCCTCGATCACTCCTGCGGCGATGCGGTTCGATTTAATTTCTTGAATAATGTCAGGAATCCTATTGAGAGCAGCCAGTTGCACACCGGGCATTTTTTTCACAGCTTCCTGCTGAATGCTTCCGAGTTGAACGCCTACTTTTTTCTCGGCTAAATCTTCAGCTTTGGTCAAATTGCTGCCTTTATTGGCGACAATTGTATTTTGAGCTTCGTAGTAAAGGTCAGAAAAATCAACATTTTTTTTCCTTTCTGCTGTGGGAGTCATTCCAGCCATCACAAAATCGGCTCTTCCCGCCTGCAAAGCGGGAATTAAGCCGTTAAAATCCATGCCAACTACTTTCAGTTCGTAGCCTAATTTTTTAGTAATATATTTGGCAATATCGATGTCAAAACCGATGATTTCGTTGCCGCTAACAGCAGTATCTTTAAATTCATAGGGCGGGTAGTCTGGGGAAGTCGCCAGTGTTAAAGTCTTGTTGGCTTGGGCGTAGCTGGCGATCGCGATTAAACAAAAGGCGATCGCGATCGCCGCCGCCAGCATTGATTTTAATTTTAAACGTTTCATATCGAACATTGTCCTAAAAAATCCCCTCGCCCAGAAAATATACCACAAATCGGAATCAAGTCACCTTTGTAAAGGAAGATATACTCCTGGAAGCACGGGTTGCCAGAAACCGGGTTTGATGGACAAACAAACTGCATAATTAGCCTTTAATAAGGGTAAATAACCCGGTTATAAAGGTATTAATCTGCCCAGGGGGAGAGATAGATAATTGTGCTACCAACTTATATTTAAAAATGTCCGAAATGCACAATTTTTAACATTTTAGAAAGTAAAGCTTGTCCGCACAACTCCCACCAATGTTGTACCGTTGTCCAAGTTGCGATCGGTATTTGTAATCATCCAGGATATTCCATTTGTGGGACAGGGTATTCAGTAGCTCAGAGAAAAAGCTGATTGGGCGCGGGTTCCTTACGATTTGTTGGAACTGATATCGAATCGGATTGTGAATGAGTTTAAGGGGGTGAATCGGGTGGTTTACGATATTACTTCTAAGCCGCCGAGAACGATCGAGTGGGAGTGATTTGTAGTTAGCGATCGAGTGGGCGGACTAGGTTAAACTTAACTATTTGTCGATCGGACATGAAAGATAGTTGCGTTGACTTTTGTCCGTCTGCGGGACTTACGCACTCTTGGATGAAGAACCCGTTTTCTGGCTAGATACTTTGCTGCAAACAAGATTTCTCGTAGAAACCTGGTTTCTTAGCCCAAGCGTCCTTAAGTTTGTAGTGAGGACTTCAGTCCTCAAAAGTCCGCCCCGGGCTGACGACAAATAATTTTATTATCCGTGATTAACTGGACATAATCTGACTATGTGCCTCACCATCTAACATCAACTCGTCGGAAAACTGGCAATGTTTCTCGCCCCTGGTATAAGTTCTTTTGCTAAAACTAATCCGGGAAGAGATAAGTTAGACAAATCCTCAATCAATTCGCTATATGTTCTAAATTTATCAAGTTCAACACCAACTAAAGCATAGCGAAATGAAGGAGCAAACCGTAGAGTGTGATAGAGGAAAATACCTAACTCTGTCATTACATAAGCACTTTCAGGGCTATCTATTCCCAGTTCACTAATATTATTGGGATAAACCCGACACCACCAGTTTTGGTCGATATATTGAAAAGTGTCTGTGCGACATAGACATTGGCGACCATTTGAGAGTAGCCATTCAATTCCCTCAAAATGTTGAGAAAATTTATTGACATTGCTTTCATCTGAGCCACATTCTGCCGATAAACTGAATATCCATGCCATTATTATAGACTCGCAACTCACGTTCTCACTATACTAAAAAATAAAAAATTTATCAGCAGACAGCTAGACTACAAGAACTTTATAAACTAAACAAGTCCGGATAGCTCTTTTGCTTTTTGAAGTAGCAATTCCGCTCTTGCAACTAAAAAATCATCATAATTGTCATCTGTGAACGCATTGGCAGGGCATAAATGTGTTGCTATTATTTCCTCGAAAGTTTGAGCGTTAGCAGGCATTTCAGTACGGTATTTGCTAGGTTGTTTATTTTTTATTTTATTGTTATCAGTTCTAGCAAGTAATGAAAAATTGACCAAACAATTTATTTGATCCTCTTTATACTTTGGCAGGGTTCCTAAGTAAGCTTTTGGAAAAATATGATGAAATTCCTTTCGATTACCTTGGGATAAAACATTTTGCAACGATATCTTCGTACCTTGAATAAAGTTTAATGGTTTTCCTTGTGCTAAAAGGAGAATAAATGTATTTGTTGCAACTGAACCCATTCGGAAGGAGTTTTTGAGAAAGAAGCTAGTATCTAAGGATACGTCAAATTCTCCAAGTTTATGAGGTTTGCTTGCCTTAAGATTTTGTACTTCTGCTAAATCTACATCGGTACTCTTAGCTCCTCCCCTTGCATATCTTTGAGAAAAACACGCACGCCAAAACCATTGCTTTATAACTTCGTATTGCTCTTGAGCTACAGGAGGCGGTTGTGTTTTTGACGAAGCGAAAAACGAGGCTAAAACGGCTAATATATTTTCCATTGGTAACAGCTTAAGAGAGAAAACATTTAGCTCATCCTTTAAAAAGTCAATAGCCCTAAATATGCCTGTGTGAATTTCCGGAAATTTGTTTCGTACTGCACTACCAGGAAGTTTCATAAAATCTTCTGGATCTACACGATTCCTTACTACTGCAGAGCAGCATTTGAGAAGTAAATCTGATCCTACCTCTTTGAAACCGAATGGTTCAAGTTCTTCAGCAACTTCTTTAAACTTTTCTTGTAAGTCAAAATCTTCACTCCAGTTCCAGACAGATAAAAGCTGAAAAGTATCTAATTCGACCCCTTGCCTATTAATTCTCTCAAAAACGGTTGCAACATATTTCGGTTCTTCACTTTCAAAGCGTTCTACAGGAATTCGGGCTTTGGTAAATCTTTCGATTAGCTCGTCTATCTGTTCTGCTAGACTATCATCTAAATCTCTAGTGACTTTCCTATAGTTACGAGCGTCGAAAACATACTTCAGTGGGAAAAATCTTGTGGGATCATAATTTGTAACATCTTCCAAATATTTAAAGGGAATAGATTCTTCGCTATTTATTTCAAAAAAAAGATCGGTCCACTCAGTAGTTTCGCCATCTTCAGCAGTAAGAGAATTTTGAAATATGCCAAAAATTGAAGTTATTCTCTGTTGCCCATCAAGCACATAATCTATTGGATATTCTGCTTCATTATCAGGAAGTTTATAAGGCCCCAGATTCCTTTCAGTTCGCAAACAATTTCTCGTTCTCCAAATTAATACAGAACCAAAGGGGAAACCTTGATAAATACTGTCTATAAAGTAGGCAACTCGATCGCGATCCCAAACAAAACCACGTTGAAAAGACGGAATTCTAATCCTTCCCCTTTTCACATCAGAGATTAAATCTGTAATAAAGGAGTAAGTGTCAGCCATAGAGAGTTAAGTTGAAGCTAGCTTTATAGTTATAGCATAGCGACATCCAACCGTTAACCTCGCCCAACTCCTGCTTTCCCCAACTCACCGAAACCAACCTCCGCCAAAATATGCAAATCTTCTGCATCGCAGCAAATTCGATCGCCCCGTAGGCGTAGCCAGCCTTATGCATCGCCCCGTCGCCAATATCTACCTGCAACTAATCAAAAAACACCACTGCCCATCCACAGAAGGCACGCCCCGCACCCTCACGGAACTCAAAATCTACTGTCAACTCCTAGACTGGGATAAACACCCCGTTCTCATTTTCTACAAAGATGCGATACTTCAAAGTTTTACCCAAACTTTTCTGGATGCCCTCACGCGCTTCGACACTACAATCTGCCCGATCGCCGACTCACCCCATTCCACCATTCCTACTTTCTCTCTCCAAAACCTCCACCTCATCCAATCTATTATGACTTGGCTGCAACGGACTATCTTAGAAATTTAAAGCCGATCGCTAATAAAATAACATCATTAAAATAAATACAAGCGTTTACTTTTCATCAAAGTTATATGCAGGGAATCAGCATTCACCATACCTGTAACGCCATAGATATCGATCGCGCCGCCACATTAATCAAACAATACACTCCCAACCCAGAACACCGATCGGCACTTTTACAAATCCTCCAGTCTCGCCCAACCGACGATGCTTACTACCAAGTCACTTACCGAGAGACAGACTACTACCCGCTGAGGTGGTTGCGCGCTTTAGGTTCAGAAGTCGAAATTCTGCTACCTTGGGACTTGCGACAGAAAATGGCCGTAGAAATCCAAAAAACTGGCCACTTGTACCAATAGTCTTTTGCTCGATAATTATCAAAACTATTGTGGAAAACTTGCCGATTTCTGTGGAAAACCCCCCTTTTCCTGTGGAAAACAGCAACTAAATTAAGTGCGATCGCTCTCACCCGATTGATAGGATTTAAAAAATTGGAGGAATTGCGGTAAGTAAAAATACTTTCCCGATTCTTCAATTAATCGGTGTATCCGTGTCAAAATCACTGGTTGTGCCTTCATTTTTCAGAATCGTAGCTAATTTGGTCGGAATGGTAAGCCGGCGGCTCAACGTGAATTAAGATGCGTACAGGGCTGAAACGTTCTTCCAAACGGGCTTCTACTTCTTCTGTAATCCGGTGAGCTGTTTCTACATCGACAGCATCCACAATCATGTGCATCTCAATAAATACTTGACGCCCTACAACCCCACGGGAGGCGATCGAGTGACAGTTGACAACTCCCGGCACATCGATCGCGATCGCGTGAATAACTTCCGGTGCGATCGCCATTTCATCCACCAACCAAGGCAGATTTTCAGTTAAAACCTTCCAACCGCTTCTAAATACCAAAACAGCCACAGGAAAAGACAAAAACACATCCAGGGATTGTAATTGAGGTATATTCCAAACCTGCCCTTGCCAAACACCAATCAACCCGCCGATGACCATAATTGTCACCCAAACATCGCTCATCGTGTGCTGAGCGTCAGCCACTAAAATCGCGCTACCGAGACGTTGGCCAACTCTGCGCTCGTAAAAAGTGACAAAAATATTAATCCCCAGTACAATCAGCAAAATCCACAGTTCATTTGGGGATATTTTGACAACTTTACCCCCGTTAATCAGCCTTTCGACAGCACCACTGAGAATTTCAAAACAGGCAATTCCCAGAAAAACAGCTATTCCCAGAGCTCCGAGAGCATCAAATTTTTGGTGTCCGTAGGGATGATCGCGATCGGGCTGCGGATTGGCATAATGATTAGTTACCAATCCTAAAATATTATTAGCGCTGTCCGTGACGCTGTGCAAAGCATCTGCCAGCAAACTGAGGGAACCAGTCAGCCATCCCACGGCTGCTTTTATTGCCATCACCAGCAAATTGAGCAATAAAGTAATTATTAAAACCTTGCGGACTTCGGAACGGTTATCGGCAACCATAAAATATCCTCGCTCAGCCGTCAAGTTTTCTGGCTTCTAGTTTAAAGCTTATCAAGTCATAAAAGGTTAAAAGTATTGCTGAATCTAGCTTGCGACTAAATTTATATTCATTAATTTAGCCTAGCTTCTTGAGACAAATTTTAATTAATACCAGTTTCGCAGTCCAATTGAGCTGGAATGTACTTCTTTTGGGTTACTATATTTTTTATCATTAACAATAGTATGTTAAATTTCATTGCCCATGTCTCTTTCTCCGCTGACACTGAATTTAGTCGAAGGTTCTGTCTCCTTTAGCTTTTCCCCGCAAGCCGCGCGGGATTTGCAAAGCGAAATTGCAGCTTTGATGGAAAGCTTGAAAGCTGTAGCAGCCAAAACCGCTGGCGCTAAAGCTTCTCCCCAAAAACCGATGGAATATCGGTATGCAGGAGATGTATTTTTGGAAGTTTTCTGCAACCCGAATATCTGGCCAACTCCTTTTGCTGCGAAAGTGCTGATTACGGTTCGGGACGATCGCGTGCGCGTCACCACCGAAGCCGAACTCAGCCGCTTGCGCGACGATCTCGCTCAGTATATCGAACAAGTAGGTTGAAATTCTCAACCTGAAGCCCGCGCGTTTGTCAAGGTTAAATTCCCATTAGAATCATTGGGGTTTTGGCTTCAGTAGGGTGCGTCAGCTAGGTTTCTTTTATCGATAATTAAGAGACTCTCTTCTGACGCACCCTAGGACTAATTGGCTTAGGAGCGCGAATTAAATAACTTACAATTTTAATTGTTATTGTGGGATGGGCGTCCCGCCCGTCCTTTTTGGACGGGCGGGACGCCCATCCAACTTTCAAGAGTGGAAGTTATTTAATTCTCATTCCTTAGTAAGGTGCGTCAGCTAGGTTTCTTTTATCGATAATTAAGAGACTCTCTTCTGACGCACCCTAGGACTAATTGGCTTCAGTAGGGTGCGTCAGCTAGGTTTCTTTTATCGATAATTGAGCATTACTCACAAGTTAAGCTAAAAGCACTATTGTCAATGAGTAATCTTACTCATATTTTACCTGTTGACCCAATTAAAATATGACTCCATTTGTTCCTTTATTGTTGAAAAAAAATTGTTAGGGACTTCTTTTAGTTCCAGGGAAAGGAGAAATAATTAGCCTGACATGAGGTTTTCATGCCTAGCTTAACAATCCCTAAATCTTGATTTTTATCGGAGGCCAAATAGTTAACTAGGTCAGAAGCTAATCCTTTTTGATAGGCAACAGAAAAATGAGACCTTCCCCGATAAATCATTTCTAATGAAACACGTTCCATTGGCACTCCTAATTCATCCGCAACGGCATCTCCTAAGTCTACCCAAACCGCATAAAATAGCCAAGTAGTCCAAATTTAGAGCTAGATTCCGTTGGACAAACCTGTCCATAAATAACTTAAATTTAGGAGTCTATTTACTGTACCAAATGCGTTTTCTATTCGCCAGCGTTTTTGATATAAATCTGCTACTACATAGGGGGCAATACTTCGGGTTTTCGGACAGTTTTTAGATAAAATCGCCAGGAAGTCTTGGAGCTAATTTGTACTAAAATTATAGTCAAATCTGGTGTCTGTTTTGTGCCTGCACCTATTTTAATTATCTGGTATTTGACATCATAAGTATTGGTTAATACCCGCTCGATTTAATAAGATGCACCTTTCTTAATTCGAGTGAGCAATCCAATTTCTTGCTCGATTAGTTTTGACCAAAAAGCGAAGTGATAGAAGCCTAGATCCAATAATAGTAAGGTTTTAGGCTTAACTGTTTTTAGTAAATCTTCCTCCCAATTAGTATCTGCTTGTTTCGGATTTTCCCCCAACCAAATTTCTTCGGCAAGATGAGTTACTAGGTCTATGATTACTCCCATTTTTCCGGCTAATTGACCAATTGGCACATCTGATAAAATTTCGAGTTTACGAAACAATGCTTCTAATGTTGAGCCGTCAGCTATCCAGATATTTTCAAAGTTTTTTCAGGCAAATTGTACGCTATCTGGTAATGGTCTTGATTTTCTTGTTAACCATTTTTGTCGAAAATGAGGTAGTAATTGTTTAAATACTTTTTCAAATAAAAATGCGGTCAAAGTTAAAAATCTGAGCGATAATGCTTGTTGACTAATCTTTTGTGGCTCACACCATAAAAATTCCTCTCTATTTAATAATCTGGTTAATTCTGTTACTCCTGCTACGGGTCGCCATAATAAACTTAATATTGCTGCCATCATTAATGGTAGTGTCAGAATTCTATCTCTTAGATTTAGTTGCCGATAAAAACTTTTTTGGGCCGCCATTGCCGGAATTAATAAATCTTCCAGGTGATTCGCGATTACTTCATTTTCTACTTGGGGACGATTTTTTTCTTTGCATGATCTCGGTTGATTCGTTTTTTGCGACTCATAACTGGTTCAATTATCGCTCAACTGCTTGCCCGGTAAAGGTTTCATCCTATTTTACCTTTGTTGGTCTACCCCCTTGACAATTTGCACTTTTTCTTAACTTGTCACAAATGTACATAGTACAGATGGTTGCGACTTCCTTGGGTGGAACTTCTCAGTTAAACCCAATGGTAAATTCATTTCAACACCAAGTCAAAAAGCTACAATTAGCATTAAGGCAAAAGTTAAAAAAGTGATAAAAGATAGTCGTTTCACTCTCGAACATCGAATCAACAACTGTGGTTCGGTGCTAAGAGGGTGGAGAAATTACCATAGATTCTGCGATATGAGTCAACACAACCTGTGGTCACTGCGCTATTGGTTATGGAAATTCATTCGGAAACAAGGAAGATACAACCGTTATCAAACCAATAAGGTTATAAAAAGAGCACTTCCTGCGGTTAGTTGGTCAGCCTGCAAGTTTGTCATTGTCAAGGGAGATAAATCACCCTATGATGGCGATTTTGTTTATTGGTCAAAACGAGAGAATGCTCACTACGATGGGATAACGGCACGACTTCTCAAGAAACAGAATCACAAATGTACAGAATGTAATCTATCGTTCATGTCAGGTGATATTGCAGAACTACACCATATCGACGGCAACCATAACAATTGGAAACCTATAAATTTGGAAGTTCTACATCGTGAATGTCACCAGCATCAGACCGTTCATGGTCAGGTGAGAGTCCGAACAGCGGGTTAAACCCGACTTACTAGGTGTCAGACTAGGAGCCGGATGCAGTGAAAGCTGCACGTCCGCGTTCTGAACCAGAGGTGTCGTGTGGTAACACAGGCATCGACTCTAATTGAAGGAGAGGTGTCCTCAAGCAATTGAGGCATCGACTCTAATCAAGTGAACAAACCTGACGGTCAACTGAGTACAGTTAGACCGCAGGCTTCTTTTTCCTTTTTTTCAAAGGCTTTTTAT